>DATILZ010000579.1:0-4999 GCA_035475995.1 Hanamia sp.
AAGGTTCGCCGCGCCACACAGCTTGTAAAATCACGCCGGCCGGATCTTGCTGTAGAAGGGCCTATACAATATGATGCTGCGGTTGACCATGTGGTTGCGCTCCAAAAATTGCCACAATCAAAAGTGGCAGGGCAGGCAACAGTTTTGATTTTTCCCGACCTGAATACCGGGAATAATACCTATAAAGCCGTTCAGCGCGAAACCGGTGCTGTTGCCATTGGACCTATGTTGCAGGGGTTGAATAAACCCGTAAATGACCTCAGCCGTGGATGTACGGTAGATGATATTTTTAATACAGTAGTGATCACAGCTATACAAGCCATGCAATCTTAATTTTGAAACTCAAAAAGTTTATGATGAATATTTTTGTGATTAACTCAGGAAGCAGTTCGATAAAATACCAGTTTATTGAAATGCCCTCTGAAAGAGTGGTTTGTAGTGGAATCGTGGAAAGAATCGGCAAGGAAGATGCGCGGATTATTTACAAAACTTACAAAAAAGGAAATGAACAGATTACTTCAAAAGTAACGAAAATTGCAAATCATGCAGAGGGACTTCAGGAAGTAGTTTCTTTATTGACCGCCAAAGAAACCGGGGTTATAAATGATTCGTCAGAGATTGAGGTAATTGGCCACAGGGTTGTTCATGGAGGAGAAACTTTTTCCCAAACTGCTATAATCACGGCGGAAGTAAAAGAAAAGATCAAACAATTGTTTGCGCTCGCGCCTTTACACAATCCACCCAATTATACCGGCATTGAGGTGGCGGAAAAATTATTTCCCAAAGCAGCACAGGTGGCAGTATTCGATACTGCTTTTCATCACAGCATCCCGCCGGTTGCCTTTCGTTATGCTATTCCCAACAAATTTTATTATGAAGATGGTATCAGGGTTTATGGTTTTCATGGCACGAGCCATAAATATGTAAGCCAAAAAGCAATTGAATATTTGAAAAAAGAAAAAAGTAAGATCATTACCATTCATCTTGGTAATGGTTGCAGCATGACGGCGGTTCAAAATGGAAAATCCATTGACACCAGTATGGGGTTTGGGCCGATGAATGGATTGATAATGGGTACACGGGCTGGAGATATCGACCAGTCGGTTATCTTTTATCTGGTTAATGATTTAAGATACGATGCAGAAAAGGTAAAAGATTTGCTTAATTATAAAAGTGGAATGATTGGCTTAACAGGTTATAATGACATGCGTGATATTCACCGGCAGATCGACAATGGCGACGAGCAGTCTTTACTTGCATTCCGGATGTATGCTTATCGTATCAGGAAATATATCGGCGCATATTCTGCGATATTAAATGGCCTTGATGCGATTGTGTTTACCGGCGGCGTCGGGGAAAATGATTACCGGATGCGGCAATTATGTTGTTCAAATATGGATTATGTTGGAATAAAAGTGGATGAAGAAAGAAATAAAATGCCTTTAAGTTATCTTCATGAAATAAATGACGAGTCGTCACCCGTAAAGATCTTAGTCATTCCTACTGATGAAGAATTAGAAATTGCTATGCAGTGCTATCAGTTGTTGAATTTTCAGGAACATAATTATTGAAAAATGACTGCCGGTTTGAACTGAAATGGGACAATTTTTTTAGATCAGGATATATGGGAGAGGGGGTTTTTTAACTGGTTTATCTGGCCATAAAAATACAATTACCTTTTATTTATTCGTTTACTGAACAATTTGGAAGGCCGGATCGCCATCACATCAAATTGCAGAATACTCTTTATAGTCATGTCATCACTTTCACGATTTAATCCAAAACCCAATCCCAGATTCCATGAAATATGTGGTGACAGAAAAATATTTGCAGAAGGAAAAACAGAGGCGGTTTTCTCTTTGAAATTACTGTAAAACTCCACTCCCGGCTGCACTTTACAACGCCGGTAATAAATGCCGCCATCAATACCTGGTTGCAAACTTTTATCTTCATCCCCTGTTGTATAAACACTTACTTTTGGGTTGAGCACCACTCTGAAATCATTGAAATCTTTGTCAAGGATCAGGCGCGCTTCCAGCTCCTGCGATTTTGAATAAGAACTTCGGGGAAGATAATATTCCAGATAAATTCCTGTATTCACCCATTTATCGTAGCGTTGAAAAAAACGAATTCGCGCTTCCAGGTGACTACGAACGTAATTGAATTTTCCTCCATTCGGGTCTTCAAAATCTGCATAAGCTCCTACTGAAAAATGATCGGTGACAGCAAGTTCTGCTTCAACAGAATGCGCCCAAAGGTTTTGCCTTGATAAATTTTTACCAAAGTATTTCAGATTCAGATCACTGCTCGGGATATAGGTATTATAAACTGCAATTTCAGGAAAGCCGATCAAAGGGGTTTCATATTGATAAACTTTATAAAAATCTTCCTGCGCAAAAAGTCGCGTTGTTGCAACGGACATCAAAATAGAAAGCAATAAATAAATTGACTTTTTCATTTTTACTTCTGCCCTGTTTTTATCGTTAAATTATCAAATTCAATATCTACCGGATTGGTAAATTGTTTCCCCATATTTTTTCCATAACGGCAGTAAGCAGGTGGATCAAAATGAACCATAAACCTGTAATTTTTTCCCGCTGCAGGAACTCTCCAGTTCAGCCCATAATGATACAACCATGGATGCCACATAAAAGGAACTTTCTGCATACTGATCTTTTGATCACCTTTATAAAGAGTAACTACCACATTTAAATCATGTAAAAATCTTCCCGTCTTTGCATCGCAAACCGCTACTTCAACATGCGCATTTTGCTTCGCAGATTGCTCATTGCCAATCATGTATACAAATTTGTTTTCTTTATAAAACCAATGCCCTTCTGCATATTCATCCGCAACGGCGATAAAATAATCTCCGGACAGCGTATCCTTGCCATCTGTTGCCTGATGAAACATTTCCTTCAAAGTATTTTTATAAGCATCTCCTGTTGTTTTCGACAATCGGGTTTGTGCTTCCATTTTTTCACTTAATGGAGTAGCCGGAATATTTTTCAAACGAATTGAAATAGGAATTACGGCAGTAACCATTTTGGTAAAACGATCTCCGTTATAAGGATCATGACGATGATAAAATGGAGGCAAAATTTTTAGCTGAAATTCATAATTCCCATCTGCCGAAAATTGCAGATTATTTCCATAACCATTTATCAAAGGCATCCAAGCAAAAGGAATTGGCTTTTGTTCCACAAGCTCTTTTTTTTCATTCATTACAGAAGCGGTAATATTCAGATCAGAAACGATTCTGCCATCGGCGCCATCCTGTATAAAAATCCAAAAATGTGCGTTTGCATTCACCGGCGTAACCCAGTTCACCTCCTTATTGTTGTATTCATACCATCCTTCCGGAGCGGTAATTGCATAAGTAATTTTATATTCTCCGGCGCGCACCTGGCCGGCTGAGTTTCCTGCTTCAGACAAAATCCATTTGATACAATTGCTGATCGAGTCTCCTTCTGCTTTTGCAAAAACGAGTTGTTCTTTGTTGGCTTCATTGCTGTTTACGGCAGGCGGTATTTTTGCCTTGCTGCTATGCATTTTTTGTCCATAGTTCTTTATGCTGAAGAATATCAAAAGAAAAAACAAAAATGATAAAGCTTTCTTCAACATATAGATTTTATCTTTTAAGATTTTAGCAACTTCCCTCAAAAGTTTTGCCAATTGAAAATAGAATCTTCTGAAAGCTTAGCAATCTCTTGTAAGTACTTAAGCAAGAATTCCTTTATTAAAATAAACTGTTTCTTACAGATTTACTTCGGTTGTTATTCGCTCCCACCAGGTAGGAAGCGAATTATATAGGGAAGTGTTATACTGAAAAAACTTTACAAAGACAGGATGATAATAGGACATCAACCTTACAGTCTGAAAATATAACTTGTGTGGAAAAAAGGGACAAGCCGTTTCCTGTTGAAGAAAGGAGGAGTAAAGATAAACTGACTGTATTGATTATGGATAAAAGCAGGGAAAGCGATTCGTGTTTCATGAACCGCTTTCTAAAGTGAGCCGAAGATTTGCATTTAGCAATTGGTGAAATACCACTAAATTTAATTTTACCATGCACCATTTACCTTGAATCTTAACCACTCCCTCACGCTTGCTTCTCCAGTCTTTTGGTCATATAAAAACCAATGAACAGGCCAAGTCCGGCCATCATAAAAATGGTGGCAGGATAAATCGCATCTCTGTCTAACCGGGTATAAGCTGTTAAAAGCAAAGCAATAAAAACGCCTACACCGATTCCCATTAAGAGAAGTGCGAAATTTAAAATGATCACTTTCCCAACGGGGCTTCCGTTTGATTTGCCTTTGATAAAGATGCCTGCATCCGCACCTTTTTCGATTAAAGCAAGCCTTTCTTTATTGCGGGTTGATAAAAAAAGATAGATAATACCAAATACAGTCATAAATAATGCTATTGAAACCAGAACGCCTTCCATAATTGATTGTTTTAAATGTTTAATTTTAATCTGTCAATGGTTATGACGACATTATTTTAAAAATGGTTACGGATAAGAGCAATTATTTTTTTGAAGAAAAAATGTAACCGGGACAAGTAATTTGTCGTCTTATTTTTAACAGATGGACACATTAAACGATCAACATTTTATCAATTTGGTAATCGGCGGCAACACGCGTGCCTTTGCCGTATTGGTTGATCGTTATAAAAATTTTGTCTTTAGCTTGTCGTTGAAGATGCTTCAATGCCATGAAGAAGCGGAGGAAGCTTCGCAGGATACATTCATTAAAGTATATAAGTCATTGGCTAAATTTAAAAGCGAATCGAAGTTTTCCACATGGCTTTATAAGGTGACTTATAACACCTGCCTCGACCGCTTGAAAAGTAAAAAAAGAACAGTACCACTTACTTCTATTACTGATATTGAAGAAAAAGAAATAATATCTTTAGCCAATGTTTTGGATACAATTGAAAGCCGTGAGCGCAAGCAAATGATTCAAAAATGCCTGGATATGTTAGCCGGAGAAGA
>DATILZ010000580.1:0-1896 GCA_035475995.1 Hanamia sp.
TATTTCCTATTGTTAGCACATATCTTCCTGTGTCCTTGGTTATAATTGGTAAACTGTTATAATTTTTATTCTCTTCTTCAAAAGGACCTCTTGCTGACTTAAAGGATCAACAGAATTAACTTTGTTTCCTTTTAATACATTAAATTAAAATCATTAATAGCACCACGGGATTAATTCTCTGGTAAAAAGCTGAATAAACACATCATATTTCCTAAATTCCTCGTATTGCTATAATCAACTTGCAGTTCTCTCTTCTACAGGAATTTCATTTGAAGGAATTACTGCCGTTTATTTTTCTTCCTGTCAATTTTTAATTAAAACAGAGGTCATCGTAAGTGAACCTGCTATCGCTTTATCATTAAAAAATGAAACCTCATCTTTATTACCTTTCAATCCCAGCGAATACAAAAGAGGGAGATAATGTTCGGGCGTAGGAATGGCGAGCATTGCTTCTGCACCAAGGCTTTTATAATTGATGAGTGGCTGGTAATCGCCATCAGCAATCAGTTGTTTGAATTTATCATTCATCGTTAAGGCCCAATCAAAACCATAACCCGGTGTATTTATTTTTGCCCACGAAACCATCCTCAGATTGTGAACCATATTACCACTTCCAATGATCAGCACACCTTTTTTTCTTAAATCATACAATTCTTTTGCAAGATCAAAATGATATTGCGCACCTTTTGTATAATCAATGCTGAGTTGCAATACCGGAATATTTGCTTCAGGATACATATGCCTCACGACAGTCCACGCACCATGATCCAATCCCCAATCATGATCCAGTCCGACATGAGCTGAATGAATGAGAGAAGCGGTTTCCAGCGCTAATGCAGGATTACCGGGAGCCGGATACTGCACGTCAAATAATGCTTGTGGAAATCCGCCAAAATCGTGAATTGTTTCGGGGAAATCCATCGCAGTAATGCGTGTGCCTTTACTAAACCAATGCGCTGAAATAACCAGCACTGCTGCGGGTTGTGGAATCTCTTTAGCCATTTGTTTCCACCTTTCACTGAATTCATTATCCTCTATCCCATTCATCGGCGAACCATGGCCCACAAATAAGACAGGCATTAACTGCTCCTGCTCTTTTAGCCCACCGGTGAATTTATTAAATTCGGAAAGTGTATTCATTCTATTCTCCTTAATGTTTAACTTTTTTTAAATTTTTTTTATAAATAATCTCCTGATCCTATTTACTGTTTTATTCTTGTACTGCATTTTATTGTATCATATTTATTAAATGAAAACTGGCATTATTCGTTTACCGGTTTCTGTTTACAACTATCAATCACAGTTTCCGTCTATCGAACAACTTTCACCCTGGTTGATAATAACAGGTTTCTTTTCTTCTACAGTTTCTTTCCAGGTTTGTTCCAGCGCCTGTAAAAATGTTTCAGGCGATTGTGCACCGGAAACAGCATATTTATCATTCAACACAAAAAACGGAACGCCGCTTATACCAAAATGCTGTGCCTGCAATTCATCTTGTTTTACTTCTTTTGCAAAAGCATCGGAAGCAAGGATTTCTGTGCTTTCTTTTTCGGCAAGCCCAATGGAAACGGCTGTTTGAGCCAGTATTTCGTTGTCATCAATATTTTTTCCTTCAATAAAATGCGCTTTGAATAATGCTTCTTCGGCTTCATTTCCCAATCCTTTTGATTTTGAAAATTGAATCAACCTGTGGGCATTAAAAGAATTAGCAACTACTACTTTTTCAAAGTTGAAATCCAATCCAACCTCTTTTGCAACCTGCGCTACATATTGATTCATTTCTTTTGCTTTCGCTTTAGAAATGCCTTTTTTTTCAGCAAGATGATCAACGGCATTTACATCCTTTTCTGTTACCAGGTTTGGATCTAATTCAAAGCTTTGCCACTCAACCTGCAC
>DATILZ010000581.1:0-3391 GCA_035475995.1 Hanamia sp.
TTGATCACCACACACGGGACAGTTCGAAGGGAAAACAACTTTTGTCTCATCTCCTGTTCTTAATTCAGTTAAAGGTTTAACAATATTCGGAATCACATCACCAGCACGTTCCACTATAACGGTGTCGCCTACACGCAAATCTTTTTCTTCAATAATTCCTTCATTAAAAAGCGAAACATTCGTTACGGTAACTCCGCCGATATATACAGGAGTGATTTTTGCAACCGGAGTTATTGCGCCCGTGCGGCCCACAGAAAACCAAACATTTTCCAATTTCGATATTGCCTGTCTTGCTTTGAATTTATAAGCAATTGCCCAACGTGGATGATGGGTTGTACTTCCAACCTGTTGTTGAATTTCTATTTCATTTACTTTCACCACAATGCCGTCAATTTCATAAGGAAGCGCGTCTCTGTGATTTTCAAATTCCAGGCAAAAATTAACGACATCGTCAATATTATTGAACACTTTTTTGGTATCTGCCGGTGTACGAAAGCCACATTCAGAAAGCATTTGAAGTATACCGGAATGTGTATTTAAAAGCGCAGGATTTTTTTCCAAACCTTTTTCATTCAACTCAATAAAACTAACATGATAAAGGATGGCTTCAAGTTTACGCTTTCTTACCGCTGCAGGATCTTTCATTCTTAAAGAGCCTGCGGCCGCGTTTCTTGGATTTGCAAGTGGCGATAAACCTTCTTCTACCAATGCTTCATTATACTTTTTAAAGTTTTCTTTATTTAACAAAACTTCCCCACGGATTTCTATTTTTTTGATTCCATAATCAGAAAACTTTGCAGAAAGAGGAATGGAACCGATTTGGCGAATATTGGTTGTAATATCATCTCCTGCTGATCCATCGCCACGGGTGGCTCCACGAACTAAAAAATCATTTTCATAAATTAACGAAATGCTTGCCCCGTCGTACTTTGGCTCTGCACTAAAGGTTATTTTCTGATGATCGGCCAGCGTTTTTAAGCGATTGTCCCAGGCAATTAAGTCATCAGGATTGTAGCTGTTTTCAAGGCTCAGCATAGACACTAAATGAGGAACCGTTACAAAGTCTCCGTTCAGACTGCTTCCTACTCTTTGAGTAGGAGAATCTGCTGTAATGATTTCCGGATTTTCTTTTTCCAGTTTTTCTAATTTTTTATAAAGCTGGTCATATTCAGCATCAGAAATAAGAGGGTCGCTTAATACATAATAACGGTATTCATGAAAGCGAAGCACGTCTCGTAATTCTTCCGCCGTACAGGTATTTTTCAGAAGTGTATTGGTAAGGTTTTGTAAATTCTGTATCTGGGATGTTGTGTACATTAATGTTTTTTTGAGTCACGAATTTCACGAATTTACAGCAATTCTTTTAGCCATAAATTACACGAATTTTACGAATTGTTTTTTGGGTTTAAGCCAATTTTCGATAAGAATAAATTAAATTCAGCAAAGACATAAATAATAGGAATTCGTACTTTATTTTTCGTACGATTTTCTTTTTTTAAATATATTTTTTCACAAAAAACATTTTTTCAAATAATGTGTTTAATTTACACAGTAAATAAATAACATGTTATGAAAAAATATCTACTCTCCTTTGTGATTGTGTTTTTTTCTTTTCAAAGTTTTTCACAATTACTATCCTGGTCACCACAGTTTCCAATGGAAAATTCCACGCCTGTTACCATTACCGTTGATGCCAATTATGGAAATAAAGGATTGCTGAATTATACGCCTGTTACCAGTGTATATGTTCATATAGGAGTTATCACAAATAAAAGCACCAACTCAAGTAACTGGTTGCATGTCGTTACAGCCTGGGGCGTCGCAAATCCTGCCTGGCAGGCAGTTTCATTAGGAAATAATAAATGGAGTTTCACTATTAATGGCGGGTTACGCAGCTATTTTGGTCTAACCGATCCTACAGAAACAATTCAAAAAATCGCGATTCTTTTTAGAAATGCGAACGGGGATGCAAGTATAAAACAGGCGAATTCAGATGGAAGCGACATGTATGTTCCTGTTTATACAAATGCTTTAGCGGTTAGAATTAATACACCTTTTTTTCAACCAAAATACATTCGTGCTCCTGAGCCGATTACTAAAAATATAAACGATGTAATTCCTATAACCGCTGTAAGCAGCGCCAATGCTGCGCTTTCTATTTTATTTAATGGTTCTGTAATACAAACTGCTGCTAACGCACAAACTATTTCTGCCTCACCTACAATTGTTGCCCCCGGAAACCAGCAAATAATTGTGAAAGCTGATAATGGAACTACTATCGCTTATGACACGCTCAATTTTTTTGTAAACGGATCGGTAAATGTGGCACCACTTCCAGCGGGTGTGCAAACAGGAATAAACTATGGTCCGGATAATAAATCGGCAACATTGGTTCTTTACGCTCCAGGCAAATCAAGGGTATGTGTTATCGGCGAATTTGCAGGAAGCAATTGGCAGGAGCAATCGCAATATCAAATGAATAAAACCCTGGATGGGAATTCATGGTGGATCACCATAAACGGTTTGACTGCCGGGCAGGAATATGCTTACCAGTTTTTAGTTGATGGCAATTTAAAAATTGCTGACCCTTATACAGAAAAGATTCTTGATCCTGCCAATGATCAATACATTCCGTCAACAACTTATCCTGGCTTGAAAGCTTACCCAAGCGGCCTAACTACAGGCATTGTGAGTGTTTTGCAAACTGGTCAGACGGCATATAACTGGCAGGCAAATAATTTCACAAGGCCGGATAAAAAAAGCCTGGTTATTTATGAATTATTGCTTCGCGATTTTATTGCAAATCACGATTGGAAAACATTAAGCGACAGCATCACTTATTTTAAAAAATTAGGAATTAATGCGATTGAAGTGATGCCTTTTAATGAGTTTGAAGGAAATATAAGCTGGGGTTATAATCCAAGTTTTTATTTTGCACCGGATAAATATTACGGGCCGGAAAATACTTTGAAAGCATTTATTGACAAATGCCATCAAAATGGAATTGCCGTAATTATGGATATCGTGCTGAATCATTCTTTTGGCTCATCACCGATGGTTCAGTTGTATTGGAATTCTGCAACAAATACACCTGCAAGAAATAATCCATGGTATGATTCTGTTACGACTCATCCTTTTAATGTTGGTTATCAGTTTAACCATGATGCACCCGCCACGCGTTATTTTGTAAGCCGCGTAGTTAACCATTGGCTCAATAATTATAAGATAGATGGTTTTCGTTTTGATCTTTCGAAAGGGTTTACTCAAACAGTTACAAATGATGTTACTACCTGGGGACATTTCGATGCGGATCGTGTGGCCATCTGGAAACAATATTATGATACGCTTCAATTGAAATCGCCCGGCTCTTATTGTATCCTCGAACATTTTG
>DATILZ010000582.1:0-4731 GCA_035475995.1 Hanamia sp.
TTGTGCCATCTGCCTGCTCCAATTCCATTTCGCTGTGCAATTGAATACTGCGATTGAATACACCGATGTTATCGAGCCCGAGAAATCCGCCTTCAAAAATATTGTTGCCATTAGGATCTTTGCGATTGATCCACCACGTAAAATTGATAATTAGTTTTTGAAAAATACTTTTCAGAAAAACAAGATCTTTTCTTCCATACAATCTTTCTTCGGTTTTATAAACCTGTAAGGCAGCAAAAGCATGAACAGGAGGATTTACGTCGCTGAAATCCCATTCATAAGCGGGCAATTGTCCCTGCGGATTCATATACCATTCGCGCATCAAAAGTGTAAGCTGGTGCTTTGCAAAAAGCGGGTCAATCACAGCCATGGTGATGCAATGAAAAGCCATGTCCCATGCAGCATACCAGGGATATTCCCAATTATCCGGCATAGATAAGATATCCTGGTTTTTTAAATATTTCCACAGATGATTCCGGCCATTTTCACGTTCTTCAGAATCGGGCGTGATACCATCGCTTGTACTGATCCATCTTTCTACATCATAATGATAATATTGCTTGTTCCAAAGTAAGCCGGCGAATGCCTGCCGCTGGATATTCTTTTGATCATCGGTGCAATTTGCCGGATGAATGTTTTCATAAAAGTCATCCGCTTCTTTTTTTCTTTTTGCAAAAATTTGTTGGAAGTTTTTAGGAAAACACTTTCGTAATTTTTTATCCGACAGGCGTAAATAAATAATCTCCGATTGTTTTGGTTCTATTTGAAAATAATAAACCGGCGAGCATTTGGTACCTTCTTTTTTATCTTTTAATTTTTGCAAATCTTTGCCATGAATGATCGCTTCATGAAAAGCGTCTTTTACAAATTCCGTTTTGTTTGCCCTGCCAAAAAGCTTTTCAAAATTGGTTTCATTTTCTGTAAAAAGAACATCAGATGCGGACTGAAAATAGAAATAATAATTTCCCAGAACTTTATGTTCTGCTTTTACAAACTGACGGGAAATCAGGCCAATAGAAGGCTTATTTTCATCACCGGCATATTGCCAGTTATTATAAAACCATAATGTAGGCAAAACAGTAATTGGCGCTGTTTCATTTCCGCGGTTTACAACTTCGATTTTTATAAATATATCGTCGCTGTTTTCTTTTGCATATTCAATAAAAACGTCAAAATATTTATCTTCATTAAAAATACCGGTATCCAGAAGTTCATATTCAGGCTCCAGTTTACCACGCTTTTTATTCTCTTCTACCAGGTTATCATAAGGAAAAGCAGTTTGTGGATATTTGTACAAATATTTCATATAATAATGTGTAGGAGTATTATCCAGATAATAATAAAGTTCCTTCACATCTTCGCCATGATTTCCTTGCGGATTTGAAAGGCCAAAAAGCCTTTCTTTCAAAATCGGATCCTGCCCGTTCCATAAAGCCAGCGCAAAACATAATTGTTGATTAATATCAGAAATACCGCCTAATCCATCTTCGCCCCACCGATAAACCCGGCTTCGGGCCTCATCGTGCGGAAAATAATTCCAGGCATCGCCGTTCTTGCTGTAATCTTCCCGAACAGTTCCCCATTGCCGCTCTGAAAGATAAGGTCCCCATTTTTCCAAAGGCACTTCCTGTTTTGCATTTTCCTGTAATCTTTTCGATTCCGCGTTATCAGTATTTATCATAGCTTAATTAAGAATTGTGGTTATTTATCGGTTTGCTGCAATTTGCAATTAACCATTGGTAGAAAATCCCGGGTACAAGGTCATTCCGCCATCCACGAAAACAGTAGTTCCTACCAGATAATCAGACTCATCGCTGGCAAGCCAAACGGCCACTTTTCCAATGTCTTCAGGAACGCCAACGCGTCCATAAGGAATGAGTGTCAGCAATCTTTTTAGCGATTCTTCTGTATCCCAAGCGGATTTGTTTATCGGTGTTCTTATTGCACCGGGAGCAATTGAATTTATGCGTATTTTTTTTGGAGCCATCTCCTGTGCCATACTTTGCATCATCATATCAATTCCTCCTTTGCTGGATGCATAATTTACATGGCCAGCCCAAGGTATCACCTGGTGAACACTGCTCATGCAAATGATCTTTCCTGCAGAGGAGCTTCTTTGAGCCACTACACCACGTTTTAAAAATTCTCTTACTGCTTCGCGGGCACATAAAAACTGACCGGTCAGATTTACATTTATAACCAGTTGCCAATCAGCAAGACTCATCCTTTCCAAAGGCGAATCTTTTTGAATTCCGGCATTGTTTACCAGGATATCAATAGTGCCGAATTTTTCAATCATTTGCTTAAACATAGATTGCACTTCACTTTCATTACTTACATCGGCCTTTATGGCAATTGCTTTTCCACCGTTATTTTCAATTTGTTTTACTACTGCATCTGCATTTTCCGGATGCGTTACATAATTCACTACCACATTTGCTCCATCATTACCCAACGCGATCGCCACTGCTTCGCCTATTCCGCTGTTAGCACCTGTTACCAATGCGCTTTGTCCTTTTAATTTTTGATTCGTATTCATTTTAAAAAAATTTATAATAAACGAGCAAGAAATATGCTAAAAGTAAATGATTCGCGGTTTGCGCCCGAAATAAAATCATTGTATTTTATTACTGAAACGTGCGGAAGATTCATTTTTCTTCTTAAATAATTTCCTTTTCTCACGATTTTGTATTAGCTTAACGCAATAATTTTCACCCAAAAACCCATCTATGAAAAAATTTTTACCATTCTTTTTTTTCGGTTTTTCATTAAGCACATTTGGCCAGGTAAATTATAGTATGCCTCCTGAAGCGAATACTTTTTATAATAATGCCATGCAGAAATTAAAACCTGTCATAAAAAATGTTATAGAAAAAAACGCTCGTAATTTAAAAGGCAGGCATGTAAACATTGACAGCCTTCTTGCGCAATTGCAGAAAGAAACCGGGTTGAAAAGCAGCAGCAAGGAAACCCTTCAGGCAATTACCGTTTTAATCATGATACAGGTTTCTAAAAATGCGGATGCGGATTTAAAAAACCTCGTGATAAATATGCCCAAAAATAAAGCTGGCGACGCTACTAATGAAATTCCTGAAAATAAAGTAGCTGATATTCTGGCAAATAAAAGCCAGATAGCTGAAAGTGTTTCCATTGCTATGAAAAAAATAGCACCAACACAGGAAATTGTATTTGATAATCTAAAGTAAAATTGTTGATTCGTGTCACAAAATGCCGGGTCAATAAATAAGCTACAGCTTTTTTATGTAAAATGCTGATATTCATTTCACAAATGCTTGCGAACTACTTATTTTTTTAAATACCTTTAGGAAAATGGAGGAAATAGTTTTATACTTTTGCAGTTATGGTTAAAAATGTATCATTTAAATTCCTGCCATCATTTTTATTGCTGCTTTTGTTTTCACTAAATGCCAAAAGCCAGACTGACAGTAGTTTTCATCATCCCAGCGATTCCAGGGATACGATTTACATGAAGCCTGAGGACACAATCTTTTTAAAACCGGTGGATACTGTTTTGAGAATAAAAAATTTTAGTCCTTACTTCACTCTTCATGTAGATTCTACTTTGGATTACCATTTTGAGATCAATAAAAATCCACTGGATTACTATTGGTATTTAAAAAATTCTCCTGTGGGATTAAAGATCAACAAAGATAACGGCACTTTGCATTTTAAAGCGGATAAATCATACTTTCTCTCAGGCAAATTGAAATATGACAATGAATATAAAGTAAAGCTCGGCGTACAAAATCTGAATGAACCTGAAGATAAAGTGGATACTACTTTTACCTTGTTATTTTATAATACGGATATCGTTCCTTCCAGAATTAAACCAACCGTAACCAATAATCTGGTGATGGATGAAGGTGATACCCTTAGTTTTAGGTTGCAATGTGATGAGGGAAGCTTTCCATTAGAATCGATTACTTTTTTCTGCAATTATCCAATCCGTTCGGCCACTCCTATTTCACGGTGTGGTGATATTTTCACCTGGGTTGCGCCTTATGATTTTATTAAAGATGATGAAAATGTAAAGCAAAAAACTTTGATTTTAAGTTTTATTGGAGTTGATAAATTTTTTAACCGAGACACTGCGGTAGTAACGATCAAGGTAAATCAAACCGTCAATTATCCCCAAAGGCTATTGGAATACAATAAAATCAGCGCTACCATTCAAAATTATTTAGTCACATTAAAAAGTACATTCCGCGATCTGGACAAAAAAATAAAAAACACCAAAAATACCCGCACTACTTTTGATCTTACTTCCGCAGCGACGTCGCTTGGAGGCACCGTTTTTTCATCTATGACCGATCACGACCTTCAAACTACGGGAAAGATCTTACCAAGTGTAGGTGTGGCTTTGGTACCTGTAAAAGAAGCAGTTGCGCCAAATAAAAACGATGAGAAAAACTCAGCATCTTTAGTGCGAAATGATATCAAGCGTCTGCAATATCTGCTGACAGACAATATTTTAATTGGAGATAAAGATCCGGATATTGTGAAAAAAATCAGCAAAATGAAAGATGAATTACAACAGGTACAACTTCAGCTGATAGACGTGCCACTTATAGATGATAATGTGAATCCAAAAGAGTTGGATGAATATTTTAATAATCCAAAAGTGAACAAAAAATACCGGTTGATGAAGAAATAAAAATTGCAGATGATATAAAATAATTTGCAGGTCATTTTCAGTAAAGCAAGGAATAA
>DATILZ010000583.1:0-2067 GCA_035475995.1 Hanamia sp.
TAAAAGAGATATTTGTGTCAATGTTATTTATAATCCAATTGAAACAAACTTCAGCAGCCCGTTCCATTAAGTCAATAGACTTTACCGGTTCATTTTGAATCGTAAATAAATCCCAGTTTTTTATTTGTGAGACTGAAAATATTTTCAATGGATAATTTTTTTTAAACAGTTTTTTAAAAAATTAAACCAGGTATCTTTCTTTTAAAATATTGATGTGATGAGCCGCATGTCCGGCAATCGTATATCCCATTGCTTTTACACTCATTTCGTAATCACTTGCTTTGCCAACTTCATTCAATTGTTGTGGAGAAAAACTATTGAAAAGAAAGATGTTTGATTTTCTTACAGCTACAAATTCATCAATAAGATCCGCCCATTTTCTATCCCCCGCATTTGAATTGAGCGCATAAATATTCTCGTCCATCGAAGGAAGTGTATGTATATCTTTTCTTGAAAATGCCAAAGCGCGATAGGCAAAAACCCTTTCTGTATCAATGATGTGTTGAATAACTTCTTTGATGCTCCATTTTCCTGGTGCATATTTATAAAAATATTTTCCATCAGGAATTGAACAGAAAAAATCTTTAATTTCTTGCATTTGATTTTGTAAAATCGTTTTCAAATCTTCATTTTCTACCAGTTTTATGTAAGGATAAAAATGAGGTGCATAAATTCCCACGTCGCTGTTTTTTGCTTCCATTGTTTTTGATTTTAAGTAAAATAAATAGCCACAAAATTACTATTATAAAAATAATGCAAGCATAAGAGTTGTTACTCCCGATTTTTCAGAAAGAATTTCAACAAAATTGCAGCAAATGAATAAATAATGAGAATTTGATTTTTATGAAAAATGTTTCTTAAAGAGAATTCGAATCGGGAGTGTTTGATAAATTTTTTATATAAAACAATAAATCATAATTTCTTATCGTTATCCATTTCCAATTCTTTAACATGAATAGAAAAATCAATCATCCGGCAGTTTTTATAAACCAAATATTAAGATCATTTGTTTCAAAGGTTATGCAGTCGCCAGGTTATTATAACACGAAACATCTTCAGAAAACAAAACGGAAATTCCGTCATAATGAAGGTATGTGGTAAAGATTAATAAACCAGGAAGGTTTAATAGGAGATCATTTAAATTAAATCTTCTTAAATAAACCTTCCTGATTTTTATGCGGAATTTACGGAACGTATAAAAAAGTGAAAGTGCTCTTGTAAAACATTTAACAATTTATTTATTTTATCCTCTCAAAACATTCTTTATTTTTTAAAATTCCATGTTATGAAAAACAATGTTTACCAAAGAAAATCAGCTTTATCTGTTTTCTTCAGCCACCTGGCCAAAAATTTTGTAGCTCTTTTTGAATCCGGAAACAAAAGAGAATTTCAAAGACTGAAAGATTTTATAACTTCTTAAATCTTTTAGCTGAAAAGATATTCTACATCTTCCTTGGTCAGGCTCTTCACAAAAGTCTGGTCATCTGAAATCAACTCTTTTGCAAGGATACGTTTGCGTTCCTGTAATTGTAAAATTTTATCCTCAATCGTATCCTTGCATATCATCCGGTATGCAAAAATATTTTTTGTTTGCCCAATACGGTGTGTACGGTCAATCGCCTGTTGCTCCACAGCGGGATTCCACCATGGATCAACAATATAAACATAATCGGCAGCAGTTAGATTAAGCCCGACACCACCGGCTTTCAGTGAAATTAAAAATACCCGGCAGTTTTCATTTGTTTGAAAATTCTGAATTGCTTTTTCCCTGTCAGGAGCTGAAGTGCTTCCATCAAAATATTCAAATTCAATATTGTTTTCAATCAATTTTTGTTTGATTAAGGCAAGCATTCCCAGGAATTGTGAAAATACCAATGCTTTATGTTCACCAATATTCTCAGTGATTTCGCGTGTTAATTCTTCCAGCTTTATAGAATCATTTGGATATTTTTCTTCTTCATTCAGAATTGCCGGACTGTCACAAATCTGGCGCAGTTTCATTAAACCTTGCAAAATTGTAAGCTGCGATTTTCCAACTCCCTGCTCATCTATCGCTCCAAGGATTTT
>DATILZ010000584.1:0-4253 GCA_035475995.1 Hanamia sp.
CCTGATGCAAAAAGGCAGCCGGATCAGTTATCATTATTATATAAAATTTGCTCATGAGGTAAATGAAGGAAAATTAGCACAACAGATAAAACCCATCCTTGAAGAAAATAATTTTAATTATGATACCATAGAAACCCAGAAAGAAGAAACAGGCCGATCCTTCAATGACCTTACGCGGTTTTTATCGCTGGTAGGCTTTATCGCGCTGCTGCTTGGCTGCACCGGTGTAGCCAGCGCAGTACATGTTTATGTAAAAGAAAAAATAAATTCCATCGCCATCCTCCGGTGCCTGGGGGCCAGGGCTTCGCAGGCGTTAATTATTTTCCTTTTGCAGATCGTTTGCATTGGTTTTATCGGCTCTTTGGCCGGCGCAGCTTTGGGCGTGGTGATTCAGCAATTTTTACCTTTTGTGCTCAAAGATTTTCTACCTGTTGCCATCCCCACTACCCTTTCGTGGCCCGCTATCCTGCAAGGCATCCTCCTGGGAACAGGCATTTCCGTTTTGTTTGCGCTGCTTCCTTTAATTTCAATCAGAAAAGTATCGCCCCTCCGGGCACTTCGCGTTTCTTTCGAGACGGGTGCTAACAGGCAAGATCCGGTAAAATGGGCGATTTATCTTCTCATCATTTTGTTGGTTTATGGCTTTTCATGGATGCAAATGGGCAACCTGAAAAAAGCATTTTATTTTACCTTAAGCATTGCACTGGCTTTGGGCATACTCGCCGCTATAGCCCGTTTACTAATGTGGTTGGTCAGGAGATTTTTCCCTTCTTCATGGAGTTATTTATGGCGGCAGGGATTGGCTAATCTATACAGGCCCAACAATCAGACTACCATTTTGATTATTTCTATCGGCCTGGGAACCGCGCTTATTAGTACTTTGTTCTTTATACAATCTATTTTGCTCAGCCGTGTTTCGATAGCTGCTGGCGAAGGCCAGCCTAATATGGTTTTGTTTGATATTCAAAGCAGCCAGAAAGAAGGCGTCGCCAGCCTGGTAACGCATTTTAATATGCCGGTAAAAGAAATGATCCCTATTGTAAATATGCGGCTGGAAGAAGTAAACGGCATTTCAGACCTAAAGAAAGATTCTTCGCAAAAGTTTTCACGGCATCTTTTTACCAGGGAATACCGCGTTACCTTCCGGGATTCACTCACTTCCACAGAAAAAATTACCAAAGGCAAATGGACAGGAACAGCGCCGCCAACAGGCCTTCCACCCATTTCTATGGAAGAGAACTATGCAAAAAGAAATGGTCTTTCACTGGGCGACACGCTTACTTTTAATGTGCAGGGCGTACTGATCAATACCGTTTTAGGAAGTTTGCGGGAAATAGACTGGAGCCGGATACGCACCAACTTCCTCGTGGTGTTTCCAAAAGGCGTCATTGATGATGCGCCGCAATTTGAGGTAATACTTACCAAAGTGCCATCGCAGGAAGTTTCTGCCAGGTTTCAACAACAAATGGTGAAGGAATATCCGAATGTTTCTATCATTGACCTCGGCTTGATTTTGAGTGTTTTAAATGCCATTATGGAAAAAATTGGATTTGTGATCCGCTTCATGGGAGGCTTTAGTATCCTTACCGGTATCGTGGTTTTGATTGCATCGGTACTCATCAGTAAATACCAGCGGTTGCAGGAGAGCGTGTTGCTGCGCACTTTAGGCGCCAGCCGCAAACAGATATTTGCCATCACCGCACTCGAATATTTCTTTCTCGGTGCTTTGGCTGCGCTCACCGGCATTCTCTTGTCGCTCGCCGCGAGCTGGGCTTTGGCTCATTATCTTTTCGACACTTCTTTCCATCCGGATATAGTACCTGTATTGATCCTGGGATGCATTGTATGCCTGCTAACCGTAATTACCGGTCTGGCAAATAGCTTTGGTTTATTAAACCGCCCGCCGCTGGAAGTATTACGGAAAGAGGTTTAGAGAGAAAACTTCTTCTTTTTATTCTTGCTGCATGCCTGTGATGTAGATTACATTTCTTCTGAAAAGAAAGTAAACAAATAAATATTACGATATTTGAATTTCTCATAAGCAGTTAGTTTTGGTATCGGCTCCTGTTTCTACAAGAACCTCCTTTTTTTAATACTTTTCTTTTCAAAATCTCAAAATAGAAGGAATTGTAGCAAAGAAAAAAGACAGCATTTATATTCCCGGAACCAGGACAAGAAAAAGTACTTCCCTTGCCGGCTTCGCTTTCTACCGTCAACCTGCTTCCATGAGAATGAGGATTTTTTGAGAAATATATAAACCGGCCATTCACTGATTTTTCCAAATTCCATTGTACTTTTATATTACTTAAATTCGTTTCGGCATCATTCAAAAAGGTAAGAAGTTTAGGAGACTGAATTTAATTTACAGAGTCATCCGGAAGATGAAAGATATTTATCGGGGTAAATTTTAAAAATAAAACCTTTCTTTCGTTAAGTCATTATCAAGATAAATTGCCATGCGAAGTTTTCAATTAAAACGGATCCTTTTCTTAGTAGCTTATTTTGTGAACAGTTCATTTCTTTTTGCCCAATTCAAATTACAGCCGGAGTTCAGAAAAATAGATGAAGAGAACGGATTGAGCGACAATAAGGTTCAGTGCGTTTATAAAGACAGAAATGAGTTTGTATGGATTGGCACCGCTTCCGGCCTCAACTTAATGAATGGCTCCGACATCACTGTTTTTAAACATGAGCGTACAAATCCAAACTCTGTCAGCAATAATAATATAACTGCGATCAGCGGCGACAATAAAGGTTTGATCTGGATCGGCACAGGAAAAGGATTAAATTCCTTTAATCCTTCGCTTCATTTATTTTCTTATTTTTCATTAGACAATTTTCCGGCTAAAAATAACACTGATGGATACGTAACTGCATTGGCAATTGATAAAAAAAACAATGTTTATGCAGGAACAGAACATGGATTATTTTTTTTGAAAGCCGGAGATAAAAAAGCGCGGCAAATTGAAATCCCGGGAGCTCCGGCGCTGTCGCAAAAAAATAATTCAATTACAGGGTTAACCTTTGATTCTTCCGGCATTTTATGGATTACCAGCTATAATGGCTTATGGAAATATATCCCCGGGAAAAAACAAGCTGCACAAATAATTGTTTCAAATACTTTATTTACCCATTTACTCATTGATGCCACCGGTAAAATTTGGATTGGAACTTATAACCAGGGACTGAGAAGTTATGACCCTTTTAAAAAGAAACTTTCCTCTTTTGGCAATGTTGAAAATGCTATTGCATTGACGCAGGTAAAAGTTGCAGGAGATAATAACGATTTGTGGATTGGTGGCCCGTTTATTGTTTTTGACATCTTACACCGGTCATTTTTTCACCTTACTCCTCCGGAAGATTTTCCTAAAAATATTGACATTCAAAATGTATATACTTCCGATGATAACTGGCTGTGGTTGGGCACTGAGAAAGGATTGTATTTTTGTGATCCGTCAAAATCCGCTTTTCTTCATCATACTTTTTCACGACCTGTCACCAGCCAGCAAATTGCTTTATTGGAGTGGAATGATAAGGTACTTGTGGGAGGCAGTGGAAAAAATTTTCTGAAAATCTACGACAGTCAATTAGTTGAAAAGGATAATTTCAGCAAAAATATTCAACCGGATATTTCCTGTTTATCTCTAACGTTTTCAGGAAAGGATCAGTTGATTGCAGGTACTTCAGAAGGAATTGCAACAATTAATTTAATTACCCGAAAGGTTCAATTTGATCATTTACAATTTCTTGCAAAAGATAATTCTTCGGGAAATTTTATAACTAATGTATTTAAAGATAATGAACACCGGCTGTGGCTGTATCCCTGGCGAAAAGGAATCTGGCGCTCAGATTCCGGTGAACAACATTTTTCCCCCGTGCTTAGAAATTTTACAAATGAAAATGGGTATCCAAAACCTTTGGTTATCGCAGATGCAGTACAGGACAAAAATAATGACCTCTGGTTTGCCGATCTTGATGAAGGAATTATTTATTACAACAAAACAACAAACCAGTTTTCAAAACCATTTGCCAGGCAATTAGGTAATTTCTACACCTCGTCCCAAATCCTGGCTTATCAAAATTATTATTATTCATTTACTGCTTCTGAAATTTTAAAATGGAATGCTGATAATAAAATTTTGCAAATAATAGCGCTTCCTTCAGAATTTGATAAACAAATCTCTTCGATGGCTTTTGACAGCAGCAGGCATCTTTGGATAGCTACAGGAAAAGGACTTTTAGAATATGATCTG
>DATILZ010000585.1:0-8450 GCA_035475995.1 Hanamia sp.
ATTTTCTTTCTATCCTTTTTTTGGAACCCCGCATCCTAAGCCATCTACAACTTATACACATGGATTTTCTTTTAAATCGGATGATAATTACAACGCCTATTTAAAAACGGGCGCCTTGAAAAATTTTGCAAAATTGATGGGTGATTCTATTCCTTTTTGGAATGAACTTTATCAGCATCCAAATTATGATGAGTGGTGGCAGGCAAGAAATGCACGAAATGGCTTGTACAATGTAAAACCTGCGATGCTTTGGGTAGGAGGATTGTTTGATGCAGAAGATTGTTTTGGTGCCTGGAATTCGTATAAGGCAAATGAAAAGCAAAGCCCGCAAACCAACAGCAGGATTGCGATGGGGCCATGGTATCATGGGCAATGGAGCCGCGAAGGCAGTTTCCTGGGCAATGTAAGATTTGGAAGCAATACTTCCGCTTATTTTCAGGATAGTATCGAAATTCCTTTCTTCAATTATTATTTATTGGGAAAAGGAAATACTTCTAATATTGCGGAAGCGAATATATTTTTTACAGGGGAAAATGATTGGAAAAAATTTGATGTATGGCCACCAAAAAATGTGCAGGAAGAAAATTTATATTTAGCAGAAAATGGGAAGCTGTTTTTAAATGATAAAAGCAACCTAACGGGCATGGGCACACGAAAATCTGATTTTGATGAATATACCAGTGATCCTGCTCATCCGGTTCCTTATACTCAAGACGTCCATTTCAGAAGAACGAGGGAATATATGACCGACGATCAGCGCTTTGCATCCCGTCGTCCGGATGTATTAACTTATCAAACTGATATATTAAATAACGGCGTAACACTGGCTGGCCCTGTAATTGCTGATTTAATGACTTCCATTTCTACTACAGATGCAGATTTCGTCGTAAAGCTTATTGATGTTTTTCCTGATGATTTTAAATATCCGGAAGACGTAAGAGGGAATGACAAAAATTATCCAATGGGTGGTTATGAAATGTTGGTTCGTGCAGAGATCATGCGCGGCAAATTCAGAAACAGCTTTTCAAAACCCGAACCTTTTGTTGCCGGAAAAATCACTGAAGTGAAATGGGAGCTGCCGGATGTAGCCCATACATTTTTAAAAGGCCACCGAATCATGATTCAGATTCAGAGCAGTTGGTTTCCTTTGGCAGATCGCAATCCCCAAAAATTCATCGATATCTACAAAGCAAATGACAGCGATTTTCAAAAGGCCAACATTCGTATTTATCATGATGGAGCAAACGCTTCGAAAATAATATTACCTGTCTTAAAATAATCAAATGAGAATCAAATTTTTGCTGCTATTGTCCATCATTTCTTTATCTGTAAAAAGCCAGGAGAATAACACTGATTTTGTAAAAGAGAATTATACGAAAATCGATACTACGATCACGATGCGTGATGGAATAAAATTGTACACTATTATTTATGTGCCCAAAGATCAATCTCAGAAATATCCTTTTCTCATCGAGCGAACTCCTTATTCTGTAAGACCTTACGGCGAAAATAAATATGCGAAAAGAATCGGCCCAAATGCAGCACTGATGCAGGAAAAATACATTTTCGTTTACCAGGATGTTCGCGGACGATATATGAGCGAAGGCCATAATAAAGAAGTAACGCCATATATCCCCAACAAAAAAAGTAACAAAGACGTAGATGAAAGCAGCGATACTTATGATACGATGGATTGGCTTTTAAAAAATATTAAAAACAATAATGGGCGCGCAGGGTTATATGGAATTTCTTATCCGGGTTTTTATGCAACTGCAAGTTTACCCGGAGCCCATCCATCAATAAAAGCAGTAAGTCCGCAGGCACCAGTTACAGATGAATTTATTGGTGATGATGCCAATCATAATGGTGCTTTTTTTCTGCTCGATAATTTCATGTTTATGAATTATTATGGCAAAGAAAGAAGCGGCCCGACAGAAGATTATGGCAGTACAATGTTTGACGCACAAACAAATGATGTGTATAATTTTTTTCTAAATCTTGGCCCAATCAAAAACACACAATCTGAAAAATATTTCAATCATCGCAGCTATATCTGGAATGAATATTTAGCGCACGATACGTATGATGATTACTGGCAAAAAAGAAATATCCGCCAATATTTAAAAGACATTAAAATCCCTACACTTGTTGTTGGTGGCTGGTTTGATGCTGAAGACCTTTTTGGATCCTTGCATACTTATCGGGCAATTGAAAAACAAAGTCCGGTAAATAAAAACTTTTTGGTAATGGGGCCATGGACTCATGGAGCATGGGCAAGAAACGGCTGGAACAAATTTGGAACTTATGATTTTGGAAGCAATACCAGTCAATATTTTCAGGATAGTTTGCAAACAAAATTTTTTAATTATTTTTTGAAAGATAAAGGAAGTTGGAACACTTCTGAAGCAACCGTTTTCGAAACAGGAACAAACCAATGGCGTCATTTTAAACAATGGCCTCCTGCAAATATTTCTGAGCTCACTTATTATTTTGATTCAAATAAAAAATTATTAAATCAAAAAAATAATTCGGCAAATAGTTTTGATGAATATATCAGCGATCCTGCAAATCCTGTTCCTTATACCGCAAAAGTTCAGGGTAGAAGAAACAATGAATATATGGTCGAAGATCAGCGTTTTGCTGCATCAAGAAATGATGTACTCGTTTATGAATCGCCGGTTTTAGATGAGGAGATAACGATCGCCGGACCTATTCTTGCAGATTTTTTCGCAAGCATTTCTACAACCGATGCAGACTTTATTGTAAAGCTGATTGATGTCGTTCCATCCGAAGAAATTAATGAAAGCAATCCTTCAAGAGAGCTTGTCAGAGGCGACTTCCAGCGCCTGGTTCGTGCAGAAGTAATGCGTGGAAAATTCAGAAACGATTATGTTCATCCTGAGCCTTTTGTTCCGGGAAAAATAAGTGAAGTGAAAATAAATCTGAATGATGTTTGCCACACTTTTAAAAAAGGACACAAAATAATGGTCCAGGTTCAAAGCAGCTGGTTTCCATTGGTTGATATGAATCCTCAAAAATTTATGAGAATTCCTGATGCCAATGAAAATGATTTTCAGAAATCAACAATTCATATTTACCACGATAAAAATCATGCTTCTAAAATTGTTTTGCCGGTTTTAAAATGAGATGAACAAGATTTTACTTTAAATTTTTTATTTTGGATCGATTGGTAGGATCTTTGAAATATATTTAACTTAAAAGTTTTTCACAAATAAAATCGCTCATCCATGAATACAGATCCATTGATTATTGAAAAAAATATGAATGCTCCTGTTAAAAAAGTATGGGAAGCAATCACTGATAATGATCAAATGCGCAAATGGTATTTTGATATTTCTTCTTTTAAACCACAACTTGGATTTGAATTTCAATTTGAAGGTGGAAGTGAAGCAAAGACTTATGTTCACTTATGCAAAATAACTGAGATCATTCCGGAAGAAAAATTGCAATATTCCTGGCGGTATGCTGATTACGATGGCAATTCCCTGGTAACGTTTGAGCTATTTCCGGAAGCCGAAAAAACAAGGGTAAAATTAACGCATGAAGGCCTCGAAACTTTCCCGGCAGATAAGGATTTTTCAAAAGAAAACTTTACCAACGGCTGGACTTATATTATAGGAAAAAGCCTGAAAGATTTTGTAGAAAAATAAAATCAGAATTTAGAATATTTGTCTGTTTGCTGCCAGAATTTCTTCGTTGCGATTCTCATTCACCATTTTTCATTCACCGTTCACACGATAAAAGTTCATTTCCGGCAACAATTTCCGAAATTGCAGCCTAAAATTTTATTGAATGGCGTATAATAGTTACCGGCCCTCGCAATCTTCCACACCTGTTGTTTTGAATCTGATCATTATTAATGTAATTGTTTTTGTGGCTCAGTTGGTTTTTAAAGACCTTACGAATTATCTGGCACTTTATTCTTATGATACAGGACTTTTTAACCCTTACCAATTGGTAACGCATATGTTTGCGCATTCTCCCAACAATTATTTTCACATTATTTTCAATATGTATGCACTCTGGCTTTTTGGTTCAGCGCTTGAACGATTGTGGGGAGGTAAAAGATTTTTAATATTTTATTTTATCTGCGGCATTGCAGCCGGACTCACCCAAATGTTTCTGGTAAGACAGGGAGCAGCAATAGGCGCTTCCGGAGCCATCATGGGATTACTTGCCGCTTTTGCATACACTTTTCCAAACATTCAATTTTATATTCTCCCGATCCCATTTCCTATTAAGGCAAAATATCTTGCGATAATCTATGCTGCCATAGATATTTTTGGGGAGTTTTCAGGAGGAGGCAACGTGGCACACTTTGCTCATCTTGGCGGGCTGGTAATGGGATTAATTTTGTGTATCATCTGGAAAAAAAGAGGAAAAAGTAATTACTAAATTTAAAAATTCGCAATTTTAAATGACAGCAATTTGGTAATTTTACAGTGAAAAAAGAAATTGGATAATGGGTGAATCAGACAGATATATTGACCGCAGTTTTAAAAAAATTACCCTCGGAGATGATAATAATGCATTAATGATGCTTGTGGGGATGAATGCCCTCATTTTTATATCTTTTGGCATTATTCAAATTCTCTATTATCTCACCCAATCCACTACTACAGCTTTTCATTATGAAATTCTGAGATGGTTTATTGTTCCTGCAAAATTATCTTCCCTTGCCGTTTTACCCTGGACGATCTTTACTTACATGTTTGTTCATGTTGGCGTAATTTATACCGTTATTACGCTCGTTTGGCTATGGGTATTTGGTTCAATTTTACAGGATCTTTCCGGCAATTCAAAAATAATTCCGCTATATATTTATGGTGGCATTGCAGGTGCAGTCGTATTTGTAGCTGCCAATTACTTTATCCCTTCGTTAAGAGACCAGGTAGAATATTCTTTTATGTTGGGCGGAAATGCAGGAATTATGGCAATAGCAGTAGCTACGACAACGCTTTCGCCCGATTATCGTTTATTTAAAATGTTGAATGGCGGAATTCCTTTATGGATTTTAACCCTTCTGTATATAGTCATAGATATTGCAGGAAGCCATAACATGGGCGAACAACTGGCGCACCTCGGCGGCGGTCTTATTGGATTTTTATTTATAGTAAGTTTGAAAAAGGGTTACGACTGGAGTTTGTGGATGCATAAATTATACAACTGGTTTCTGAATCTTTTTAATCCTGACAAGCCAATAGCGGAACGGGAAAAAATAAAAGAAAAAGTATTTTACAATACCGGTGCAACAAAGCCTTTTGTAAAACGGCCTGTAGTAACCCAGCAGCGTATTGATGAGATCCTTGATAAGATCAATCAAAAAGGATTTAGCCATTTATCCGAAGAAGAAAAAACAATTTTAAAAAAAGCGGGAGAAATTGATTTCTGATTTGCTTTTTGAAACTGATTCACTCATAAAAAAGGATTTCTTTAAATGGAAAAACCCTTTCTGCGCAGGATTACGAAAAAAATATTTGTTGCCTCAAACATCATTATTGGCTTACTTTTTCTTGCGGGTGCTAATGTAAAATATTTTAATCCGCAGCACTGGTGGTTCCTTAGTTTATGCACACTGCTGCTTCCTTATTTATTGCTGCTCCTCATCCTGTTTATATTATTTTGGTTGCTGGTAAAACCCTTATTGAGCATCATTTCCTTATTGATAATTTTCACTTCGCTTCATGCAGTAAAAAATGTTTTTCCACTAAATTTTTCTCACGATTTTTCCATGCAGAAAAAGCCCGGAGACATTCGGGTAATGAGCTGGAATGTGGAGCTGTTTAATATTCTTCATTACAAAGATCATCCTGAAAATAAACAAAAAATTATTGACCTGATCAATAAATACGATCCGGATATCGCCTGCCTGCAGGAAATGGTAGCAGGCGAAAATAAAAAAGCCATCAACTATTTTCCCGACATTGAAAAAGCATTAAAGTTTTCAGATTATTTGTATTCATATAGTGTGAAAGATAACTTTGACCGCTATCATCATTTTGGAATTATTATTTTTTCAAAGTTCCCCATACTGCGAAAACAAACTTTAATTAATAACCCGAATAGTTATAATTCCACCTTTCAATTTGTAGATATCCTCGCCGGAAAAGATACTTTCAGAATTTTTAATGTACATCTTCAATCGTTGAAATTTTCACAAACCAATTTGAATTATCTTGATAGTGGCAAGGTGCCCGAACAGGGAAATATTTTCGAATCAAAAAATATTATTTCAAAAATAAAACTCGGAGTATTAAAGAGAGCTTCACAGGCAAATTTTATAAAAGATGAATTAAATCATAGTCCCTATCCTGTAATTGTTTGTGGCGATTTTAATGACGTTCCGGTTTCATATGCTTATGAAACCATTGGTAAGGGCCTTCGGAATGCGTTTGTAGAAAGAGGTTCAGGCATTTCACGCACTTTTAGTTCCATTTCTCCAACACTTCGGATTGATAATATTTTTACAGACAAACAATTTAAGATTATGCAGTTTATTAGAATAAAAAATTTATTGAGCGATCATTTTCCCATTATTGCAGATGTGAAATTTGATTCAACACTCCGATGATTTTTTATTAAATCTTCGTTTAGCCAATAGTTTATTTATCTAAAAAATTCTTCAGAAATAATTTTTCCATCCTTTACATGATAAATCGCAATCTCTGGATTATTCATACGTTCCCTGTCTTTCATTTTAAAATCTAATGTCAGGGAAAGCGCAATTGTTTCACCGGCAACCAATGGTTCTGAAACAGTTACTCCATAAAATTTTTCCTGCATAGAATTCCATTTTTCCCCTTTTTCTAAAATGGCTTGTAATCCTTTTGTTTCTTTCGGAAAGGCAGGCGTAGCATGAGGTTCAATGCTAACAGCATCTTCAGAAAAAAGTTCTTTTTGGGCCTTTTCAAATTCGCCTTTCCGGCAAAGTTCTACCAGGCGATCTGCAATTTGTTTTGTATTCATAATATTTTTTATGAAAATAAATAGATTTCTTTTATAATGAAAAAAATCAGGTTTAAAAACGATCAAAGATGACCAGCGAATGACGGCTTAGTTCTCATTTCTCTAAATTTCTAATTCTCATTAAAAATGAAGAATAAGAATTCGGTGTATTTGTTTACCTGCTGTTGAAATTTTTCAAAAAAAATCATTCGTGAAAATTAGTGTAATTCGCTGCTAAAAAAAATAGAATTCATTAACTTGTGCACCTTCAACTCAAAACCTTATTTAATTGTAATGAAAAAAATTCTGGTTACCTTCTTCCTGCTTACTTCCTTAAAATTTATTGCATTTTCCCAGGCGCCGAATGCGGCCATTCATTGGGCTGATAGTGTTTTTAACACACTGAATGATGATCAGAGAATTGCACAGTTAATGGTATTGCGCGAAAGCAGCTATTCAAAAGATGGCCCGATATATTACGATTCAGCCATCACAGATGCGATTCAGAAATATAACATTGGCGGTATTTGCCTTTTTCAGGGAACGCCTGTAAAACAAGCAAGTTTTATCAATCAGTTTCAAAGCATTGCTAAAACTCCTCTGATGGTTTGTATTGATGGTGAATGGGGACTGGGCATGCGTTTGGACAGTGTAATGTCGCTCAATCATCAAATGATGCTTGGTGCAATGAGCGATTCATCTTTAGTGTATGAATATGGAAAATTAGTTGGTGAACAATGCAAAAGAATGGGGATCCAGGTAAATTTTGCGCCGGTTGTTGATATCAATAATAATCCAAACAATCCTGTAATTAATGATCGTTCTTTTGGAGAAAATAAATATAAAGTTGCAAGGTATGGAGTCGCTTATATGAAAGGTATGCAGGATGCAGGAGTGATGTCTTGTGCGAAACATTTTCCCGGCCACGGCGATGTAAATGTGGATTCTCATCTGGATCTTCCCGTTATTAATAAATCAATGGCACAACTTGATTCATTAGAATTGTACCCATTCAAAAGAATGTTCGAAGCAGGTGTGCCGAGTGTGATGATTGCACATCTTTATATTCCGGCAATTGATAGTACACGCAATACAGCAACATCTTTATCAAAGAAAAATGTAACCGGATTGCTTCGCGAAAAACTTCATTTTGATGGCCTTACTTTTACAGATGCGCTGGATATGAAAGGTGTTGCAAAATTTTTTCCAGGTGGGCAGATAGCAGCCCAGTCTTTGATTGCGGGAAATGATATGCTTTGCCTTCCCTCAGATATTCCTTCCTGCATTCAAAAAATCAGGGAAGCAATTGATAGCAATCAATTAACATGGAATGATATTTATGAAAAGTGTAAAAAGGTTCTTGCTTATAAATATATGTATGGTGTGGCAAATACAAAACCTGTAATTACTGATAATCTTACAAACGATTTGAATGCCGGTATTGCTAAATTGAAAAAAATAATTGCAGAAAATGCGATCACTGT
>DATILZ010000586.1:0-2526 GCA_035475995.1 Hanamia sp.
CACTTCTTAATAAGAAAAACAATGACCGCAACCCCAGAACTGCAAAAATATTTGAAGTGTAAACCACCATTCTGTTTTGTGTAATTGAGAAAACGGCGGGTATTGAATCCAGTGCAAAAACAATGTCTGTAGCAGCGAGCATGATCATCACTACAAAAAGCATTGTATAATGCGTTTTGCCATTTATTTTCTGAGTAAATTTTCCACTGCTGTTGTCATGCGAAAGAGGAAGCATTCTTTTTAAAAATTTATATACTACATTCTGCTGCGGGTCAAAATCTTCTTCTGTCTTTACAAAAAACATTTTGAAACCGGTATAAACAAGGAATGCACCAAAGATGTATAGAATCCAGTAAAACCGGTCTATCAGAGCAATACCAATGGTTATAAAAATAACGCGCAGAACGATGGCTAACAAAATGCCCAGAAGCAAAACGCGGTTTGCATGTATTTCAGGAATGCGGAAATAAGAGAATATAAGGATAAAAACAAAAATGTTATCAATACTCAATCCCCACTCCATCAGGTAAGCACTGATATATTCAAGAGCAATTGTTTGTCCATCTTCAAACCAAACAAAAACAAAAAAACCAAATCCCAATCCAACCCAGAAAATGGTTTGATTAAATGCCTGTTTGATTGAAATGGAATGCGATCTCCTGCTTAATAATCCAAGATCAAAAATGATGGCAATAACCAACACTATCCCAAAAATGAAATAACTCCATTCTGTTGCTGTCATTGTTGTTAATAAAAATTAGAATAAAAACTGAAAAATAACAAATTCTGAATTGACAGTTTAATTACAATTAAAAGTTTTGTAAAACTACCTGCGGTAAAGCTACAAATAGCAAAGAATCTTATTTAGCAATTTTATAAAATGATTTTTCAAACCCGTAATGAAAATGTACTTTATTTCTTTATTTACTGAAAGAAAATAAAAGTTACTGAACACTTCTTGTGTATTTTCTCCTTCTGGCCCATTGATAAATAAATCCAAAAATTAAAACCAGAAACACCGGTAATAAAAGGTTCAGCATTTCCCAAAATCCTCTTTGTTCAGCCGTCTTTTTAGGATCTAATAAACGAAGCTTGTAATCTTTCGCTTTTGCTTCGCTAAGACCCGCATTATTTACAAGGTATTCCAAACAGTTTTCAACAAATTGCCGATTGGCAAACTGGTATTCATACTGCGTTCCAACGGTATAAGAATTGACGCCCATCGGCAAAAGTTGTCCTTTGTAGGCGCCGTTCAAAACAATATCACCATCAGAAACGATGATCATTTTATTATCTTTTATATTTTCCGGTTGAAAGGGTGTGCCATAAAAGTTTAAAGAATCCATCTCATCCCTGCTTACCCGATTTTTGTACAAAGAAGTAAATTTTCCTTCAAGCAAAACTCCCGCAATCAAATCCTTTTTGTTGAAAGCGGCGTCTATTGGAGCGTTGCGATTTTCTGCGCCACTGATTAATGCCGGGGTTTCTATCGTTCTTGAATTGGCGGAAGAACTTAATAAAATCGTTTTTTTAATTCCCGGAGCACTTACGGTGTCAATCGTATTTACAAATCTTCCTGCCACAAGGCCGAGATTTTTATTGATCACACTATTTTGTTTTGATTCAAATAATGGAAAATAATTCCAGTGCAAAAATTCAAACTGATCTTTTCCATTGACACTAAAAGGCAAAAAATCGCATTGCAAATCCATTAAAAGATCAGGATTAATGCGCACTCCATATTTAAAAAATAAATCCTGCAGATTCAGATCACGGTCATAAGCAATTACTTCATTTTTCATTTGTAAGCTATCCACTTCCGCATTAAGCCTGTCAATAAAACAAAGTAATTTTCCTCCATGCATCACATACTGGTCTATTTTTAATTTTTCAGCAACAGTAAATGTAAGGGTCGGTTTTACAATCATCAGCAATTTAAAAGTATCAGGAATCACCGGTTCCTTTTGCAGATCCATCATGAAAAGATTGTAATTTTTTTTCAAAACATTTTCAACGAGGTCATAAGTGTTTGGCCCGGTAGGTTCACCATTTCCAACGGCGTAAGCTACCATTGGTTTTTCATTTTCAATAATTTTTTCTATTGCGTTTGCAAAATCAAATTCAAGCAAAGCCTCGGCGCTATTGAGTTCCGGCGCTGTAATAAATGTATTCGAACCAGTATATAAATTAACAGGCTGCAATTTATTTTGATAATTTACTATAGCTGCGGGATAAATATATTGTGATTGTTCGCCTTCTTTTAACTGCACTTTTAAGTTGATAGGGACAATTCCCAGAGAAGAAAGTGTATCGGCATAAGTTCTTTCTGTACCGGGCATTTTTTCATCAGCAGAAATAATTTTGTAATGAATATTTCCATTAGAATATTCTTTAAATTCCTGCAGAAGTTCCTGGGCAGAAAGAGATAATTTTTTAAATCCGGCGGGAATATCACCTCTCAAAAAAATATTGATTTCCATTTTTTCATCAATATTTTTCAACAGTTTTTTTACAGGAGTTGAAATT
>DATILZ010000587.1:0-7190 GCA_035475995.1 Hanamia sp.
TTTATCCGTTAAGACTTCGCGCGCCATTGCATTCACCACGAGGTCAACATTTCCTGTTGCAATTGCAGGAAGCACCAAAGCTGAAGAAGAAGAAAAATCTGCAAAGATTTTACAACTGCGTCCACATTGCGCGCAGTAAAAACATTGGCCGCGGGTATCATTTATTTTTTTTGTAAGAATAGAAAGACGTGAAGGAATTACGGGAATACCAATTCCTGTCGCCGCTTTTTTAATCATCAATTCGTGTAAACGCGGTTTTGGAGGTGGAAGAAAAATTCCGTCGGGAGCATTTGCCAGATTTTCATTGGTACCAAAAATTCCTAAAAGCTTATCAATTTTATCGTAATAAGGTTTGACATCATCATAGCCAATTGGCCAGTTATCACCAAGCCCGTCGATGCTTTTTCGTCTAAAATCATCAGGGCCAAAACGCAAAGAAATCCTTCCCCAGTGATTGGTTCTTCCTCCTACCATTCTGGCACGCCACCATTCCCAGTCAGAACCCTTGGCATTCGTATAAGGCTCACCATCAATTTCCCATCCCCAGTAGCATCCGTCAAAATCACCGAATGGCCGGTACTTTGTACTGGCGCCTCTTCGCGGTGATTCCCATGGATTTTGCAACTGCTTGGAATCTACTGCAGGATTAAAATTTGGGCCTGCTTCAATTAAACAAACCTTTAAACCGGCATTTGCCAAAACATAAGCAGCCATTCCGCCACCGGCGCCGGAACCAACTATTATTGCATCATATTTTTTTGGCTGTACTTTTACTTGAAAATTTCCCATAGAGATAAAATGATTTTTTTTATTCGGGCATGAATGTAAGAATTCTTAAATTAAATGCACTCATTTTTTTGAAAAAAGGATCAGAAAACAGATGCGAATTAAAGAATCGGAATTAAAATATAGATAAAGTTTAAATCATAAAAGCTACATCCTGACTGTTGCGGTTAGTTCGGACACATAGCAGGAGCCTGGGGTATGGGCGGTATCCCATCGCCGATAATCAATTCTAAGAGGCGGCAAATTAAATGCTCCCATTAAAATCATCACGACTTAAATGCTTAGTTCAAATTATTATATAAAAACGAGCAAAGTATTTTTTTGTCTTTTCCTAATGTCTTAAAGGCAACTTCAGGCAACTTCGGTATTATTTTCAGGCATATCTTCATTATATGTTCGGTACATGTTCGGTACATGTTCGGTTTTAAAGAGCGAACACAAACTGTAATAATTCCGCATAAATAGTGCTATAGAATAAAAGCATTCTATGGCAAGGATACCAGACAGATATCAGGTGGCTATATTGGACGGATAGATTTGGTTTCCGGTATCGAAGATTTACTTTTGCTATAAAAAACAAAATATTTTGCTGTGCAACGGCTCTTAAAAAAATATAAATCTGATTCCAAAACTCCATCTTTGTAAAAATGCATCAGCGAAATATTTTAAAAATTAAATAAAACCATGGCCAAAAAAATTGCCATTATTGGCGGCGGAAATTTAGGAACTGCAATTGCAGAAGGATTATTAAAAAGTAAATTTTGCAAGGCATCCGACATCACTATTACGAAAAGGAAAATCGAAACGCTCGAAAAATTAAAAGAAAAAGGCGTAAAAGTAACTTCTGAAAATGCAGAAGCTGTGCGCAACAGTGGACTCGTAATCCTGGCAGTAAAACCTTACCAGGTAAGCGATGTACTGAACAGTTTTAAATCACAACTTACAGAAAAGCACATTTTAGTTTCAGTAGTTACGGGTGTTTTAATTTCAGATATCAGTGAAATTATTGAAAAGAAAATTCCGGTTTTCAGGGCGATGCCCAATACGGCTATTTCCATCCAGGAAAGCATGACCTGCATCAGTTATACAAATGCAAAGGCAGATGAAATCGACCTGGTAGAAAAAATATTTTCCACTTTAGGAAAAGTAGCAGTGATTGATGAAAAACTAATGGAAGCAGCTACAATCCTCGGGGCATGTGGCACTGCATACGCGATGCGTTTTATCCGTGCCAGCATCCAGGGTGGAATTGAAATTGGTTTTGATGTAGTAACTGCAAACCTGATTGTAGAACAAACTGTAAAAGGTGCGGCAGAATTATTATTACAAAAAGGCACACATCCTGAACAGGAAATAGATAAAGTAACCACTCCAAAGGGCTGTACCATAGCTGGTTTGAACGAAATGGAACATCAGGGTTTTAGTTCTTCTTTAATCAAAGGAATTTCTGTGAGTTATAAAAAAATCGCAAAAAGCTGAATGCGTTTTATCCTTCTTTTTTGTTTTTAAAGAAAATAAGAATTCACCATAAAAGTTTGTTTACTGTATTCTAAAACCATTCTCATAAAACCTTCTGGTTTTTAGAAACATAAAAGGTTTTATGAATATCCGGAAGGTTTTTGCTAAATACAAATCTTCGATAAATATTGCTTTACTGTTTCTAAAAAAATTAAACAAAAGCAATTCCTTCCCTTCCTGTTTTTCGTTTGTTCATTACCGTTATATACTTTCCTTTAAAAAAAAAAATCAAAAAATATTTTTTTAAAAAAATACCCTATTAATTTGGTAGGATAATAAAGGCGCTTTACATTTGCAGCAGTTCTTTAAAAATTACTTATCAAGAAAGGCAGAGGGAAAGGCCCTGTGAAGCCTTAGCAACCGTCTCTTCCAGAAAGAGAAATGGTGCTAATTCCGTCGCGGTATAAAAACCGTGGCTAGTTAAGTCAGATGCATCTTGTTTTAAACACCTTGTTTATATAATTAAAAGCGCTTCTGACTTCGGAGCGCTTTTTTTATTGGAAAAAACAAAATCCTTCTCTCCTCTTTATAAGAAATTTTTAAAATTATAATTACAATTAAAAACTCAAAGCAGTGAAACAGATCAACTCGATCAATTTAAGGTTACCCGTTCTCAATACCCTCAAACACGCAACACAAAATTGCTGTTGCAAACTGGAGCATTGCTGTTGATGTAAATAATTCTTCCACACTATTTTTTAGCGTAACTATTATTCACTGGCTATTCTATGCAGGTTCGCGAACTGTATAAATATCGGATACTATTGGCAAGCCCTTTCGGGTATTTAATAACTTTTTTTTATTCATTAATTAAATATTATGTTCAGAAATTTTATTGCATTCAAAAACTTTAAATTAATAACAGGATTTATATTTATCCTGCTTTCACAAAATGTGGCCGCACAAACATTTTCCGTAAATGGAACAGTCATTTCAAAAAAAACAGGGCAGCCTTTAACGGCTGTAACTGTTGCTGACAAAGGAAATAAGCAATCTGTGATCACTGATGAAAATGGAAATTTCAAATTGAATTTAGCAGGTAAAAGTGTACTTGTTTTTTCTTCTGTTGGTTATAAATCCCAAGAAATAAATGTTAGTCCAAACACTACTTCTATAAAAGTCTCTCTCGAAGAAGAAGAGAATGTATTGAATGAGGTAGTAGTAACTGCTTTGGGAATTTCTAAAGAAAAAAAATCTTTAGGCTATGCAGTTCAGGAACTGAAATCCAAAGATATTTCGGAAGCAAAAGAAACCAACCTGGTAAATGAATTAGCAGGAAAAATTGCCGGCGTAAATGTTACGAACAGCCAGGGCGACATGGGATCTTCCAGAATTATTATTCGCGGCGAAACTTCTATTGATGGAAATAATCAACCGTTATTTGTTGTGGATGGCGTACCGGTAGATAATTCGCAGTTGTTGGGCACAGGAGGTTCCAGGGATTTTGCCAATGCCATTTCTGATATTAATTCTGATGATATAGAATCCATCAGCGTACTGAAAGGGCCGAATGCCGCCGCTCTTTATGGTTCACGTGCAGCAGCGGGAGTTATTTTAATAAAAACAAAAAGCGGTAAAAATAAAAAAGGTTTGGGCATCATGCTCAATTCAAATACTACCTTTTCCAACTTATTGATCTTACCAACTTATCAGAATTCATTCGGGCAAGGATCTAATGGGAATTTCAGTTTTGTAGATGGAAAAGGCGGCGGCGTTAATGATGGCGTGGATGAAAGCTGGGGGCCGGCATTAGATGGAAGACTGATTCCGCAGTTTAATTCAAAAGGAGTACCAGTGCCATTTGTAGCGCATCCAAATAATGTACGTGATTTTTTCAACACCGGTTATACATTTAATAATGGTGTTGCAATCGCAGGCTCCGATGAAAAATATGACTTTCGTTTTTCTTATAATAATCAAAAACAAACCGGCGTAATTCCAAATTCAGAGCAGGGGAAAAATTCATTTTTATTAAATACAAGTTATCACATCACACCAAAATTAACGTTACACGCAATTGCAAATTATATCCGTGATGATGCTGATAATCTTCCTGGCTCTGGTGGAAAAAGATCAACAAGCACGATGCTGCAATTTACCTGGTTTGGACGGCAGGTTGATATCAGCCAGCTTAAAAATTATTTGGATGCTAATGGAAATACTTTCAACTGGAACAACAGTTATTACAGCAATCCTTATTTTGTTGCTTATGAAAATACAGTCGGACAAAGACGCGACCGCATCATCGGAAGTGTTGAATTGAATTATAAAATCGGGAATAATCTAACTGCAAATTTGCGGAGCGGAAATGATTATTATACCGATCGCAGAAAATTAAAAATTGCCTACGGAACCAGCGGGACGCCTTACGGTTCTTATGAAGAAGATGCTTATACATTAAGCGAAAACAATACAGAAGCGACACTTGATTTTAATAAAAAAATTAATCGTGATTTTTCTGTAGATATTTTGGCAGGCGGAAATATCCGCAGAAACAGTTATGAAGAAAACGATCAGCTCGCTCCAAAGCTTGCTGTGAGCGGTGTTTATACTTTAAGTAATTCCCGTGATCCGCTGATTTCTTCAAACTATTTCAGCAATTTGAAAACTTATAGTTTATTTTCTTCTGCACAAATCGGTTTTAGAAATTATGCATTTTTAAATCTTACTGGCAGAAACGACTGGTCATCAACTTTGCCCGCCGAAAACCTTTCTTATTTTTATCCTTCAATAAATGGAAGTCTTATTCTGACACAGGCGCTGGATATTAAAAGTAATTTTTTAAGTTATGCAAAAGTTCGTGGCGGCTGGTCAAAAGTGGGTAAAGCCGCTGATGCCTATCAATTGATAAACATCTACAATTTTACAGCGCCCTTTGGTTCCAATCCCCAGCAAAGCGCTGCCAGTAAAGATCTTAACCCCAATTTAAAACCTGAAACTACAACTTCAGCTGAAGCAGGTGCGGAAGTAGGTTTATTTAATGATGCACTTCATCTTGATTTGAGTGTTTATAATACAAACAGTATTGATCAAATTTTAAGTGTGGATGTAAGCCCATCAACAGGTTATACCAAAAAACTGATCAACGGTGGCAAAATAAATAATAAAGGCTTCGAAGCGCAGGCAGGAATTAAAGTTATCCGGAAAAGCAAATTTCACTGGGATGTAAATTTGAATTATTCACAGAATCATAGTGAGGTTTTGGAACTGGATAAAGAAGGCAGATTGCAGAGTTATGTTTTAGGTTCAGACCGAACTGTGCAGGTGCTTGCGGCAGTTGGTCAGCCTTATGGAATCTTGTTTGGAAATGCTTATTTACGAAATGCTTCCGGACAAATAATCGTAAATGCAGATGGAACGCCAGCCATAAATCCAACGAAACAATATCTTGGAAAATTTACCCCTGACTGGTTAGGAGGAATAAATAATAGTTTTACTTATAAGGGAATCAATCTAAGTTTTCTTGTTGATGCCAGAATTGGCGGATCTATTTATTCAAACACAAACCGTACCGGTACTTATACAGGAGTACTTGCAACGACAATGCCTGGCCGGGATGCAGCACATGGAGGATTAGCCTATTATTATCCGGGTAATAAAACATCTGCCGGAGCAGTACAATTATCTAACGGAGCAACAGCAGGGCCGGGAGGAGAAACTGTTTATCATGATGGGAATATTTTTCCCGGGGTAACGCAGGATGGTAAACGGAATACAACGATTTTGCCAGCACAGCAATATTATAAAGGATTTACAAATGTTGATGAACAATTTGTTTATGACGCTTCGTTTGTGAAACTGCGGGAGGTAAAATTAAGTTACACTTTACCGTCACAATGGATAAAAAATATTGGCTTTCAAAGCGCCACTGTTTCTCTTGTTGGCCGCAACCTTTGGATCATTTATAAAAAAGTTCCAAACATAGATCCTGAAACTGCTTTCAATACCGGTAACGCACAAGGCCTGGAAGATTTAACTCTTCCGACCGTTCGCAATATTGGTTTTAATATCAACCTTAAATTTTAATAATTATGAAACTCAGATATGCTTCTTTAATATTTTTCTCTATTCTCTTATTTTCAATAACGTCGTGCAAAAAAGAGCTGGTAAAGATTAACAAAAATCCAAATGCAGCTCAAATAGCCCAGCCAGATTATTTATTGACAGCAGCTACAAAATCTGCAGTAGATGAATATTGGTCAATAACACGAAGTACCAATCCCAGTTCACTTTTCGTACAACAATGGGCAATGATCCAATATACCGATCCAGACAGGTATATTTTTACCAATAATGATTTCCAGGAACTCTGGACAGTTGAATATTCAAGTATTGTAAATCTTGATGAAATAATTAACCTGGCTGATGATCAAAAAAATTCGAATTACAAAGGCGTTGCTCTTGTGCTGCGTTCATGGGCTTTTTCATTACTCACTGATGCTTTCGGTGATATTCCTTATTCGCAATCTATTCAGATTGATAAATATCTGACACCAGCTTACGATCCTCAAAAAGAAGTTTATGAAGGAATATTAAATGATTTAAAAAACGCACAGGCTGATCTCGATCCTGCAGGAAAAGCAATAGCAGGAGATGTGATTTACAACAACAATATTTCTCTCTGGAAAAAATTTGCTAACTCGCTTCGCCTTCGCATTGCACTTCGCATTGCTGACCGGGAACCGGAAATTTCCAAACAGGTTTTGGCAGATATTCAAAATGAAGCTGGTTCTTTTATCAGCAGTAACAGCGAAATTGCGCAATTAGTTTATCTCAATTCACCAAACCAAAATCCAATCAGTAATTATTTTGACACAAGAGATGATTACAGGATCAGTAAAACGATCGTTGATAAATTAATTGAACTTCATGATCCACGTTTGCCA
>DATILZ010000588.1:0-4609 GCA_035475995.1 Hanamia sp.
ATCAATCAACCCAGAATAAATAGATTAATAAAATCCGATGTTATGTTCAAACAAATGGAAAATATAGATACAGCCTTCAGGCATATTCGCAGCTTTACAATCTTAATAATTATTGGCTGCCTGCTGCTAGGTTGTTTCGCATTGTATAAAAGTTTTAGACTCATATCAGAGATGCAAAGCAAGGTTTATATCCTGGCAAATGGAAAAGCATTGGAAGCTTTTGCTTCAGACAGAAAAGATAATATTCCTGTAGAAGCAAGAGACCATGTAAAAACTTTTCATCAGTTGTTCTTTACACTTGACCCAGATGATAAAGTGATTCAGGCAAACATAACCAAAGCTCTATACCTCGCCGATGCAAGCGCGAAACGGGAGTATGATAATCTTAAAGAAAACGGCTATTACTCAAATATTATTTCAGGCAATATCAGCCAGAAAATAAAAGTGGATAGCATAGCAATTAACATCAATGAATATCCCTATCATTTTCGTTGCTACGCAACACAAAGCATTATACGCACAACTAGTATTGTGTCCCGGAGTTTGATTACAGAAGGCTTTTTAAGAAATGTGTCAAGAAGTGATAATAACCCGCATGGATTCCTCATTGAGCGTTGGGCTACCATTGAAAATAAGGATTTAAAAACTGAAAATCGTTAAGCTATGCTATCTCTATTCACAAACAGGAAAAAACAAAAGGCCATGGAGTACGATGATGAGGTACAGGATAAGTTTCTCAAAAGCATTGTGAACACTTGTCTCAGATGGCAATCCAAATGGGCAATCTGGATGCAGCGAAAGACAGAAAGATTATCCGGAAAAGGTAAGTTGGTGATGTTATTGATTTTTGTCTTATTCAGCGGGAGTTACACCATTTACCTGATTGGAGAAAGTTTCTCCGGAAACCCAAAACCTTCCTTTTCAATAACATCCATAAAAAGGCCTGCGCATGTTCAGGAGAATGGAGATGAATCCAAACATACAAACACAGTTATTAGTCAATCAGAATACGAAAGAATACATCAGTTCAGGCAGTATATAGATAGCCTTACCAGTAGTCCTACAGGAAAAGTATTACATGATAGTATTGTCGCTCATCGTCCGGGTTTAATGGACAGCATTCAAATCATAGAAAACATGTATCAATCACAAATTAAAAAGTAAACAATTATGGAACAATTAAAGAATCATTTTGCTTCTATTTTCCATCAGGAGAAGGTAGCGACGCCACAATCTCCAAAATTTCTCAGGCAGCGTAAATTTTTTATGGTGTTGCCCTTGCTGATGCTTCCTTTCATGACGTTTATGTTCTGGGCGCTTGGTGGTGGTAAAATGGAAAATGTCAAGGCTAATGCCGAGGTACAAAAGGGATTCAATATGAGCCTGCCTGATGCTTATCTAAAAGAAGACAAGTCTTTGGATAAAATGAGTTATTACGAAAAAGCCGATTCTGATTCGGCTAAGGCCAAAGAGTTAATGAAAAATGATCCTTATTATAATAATCGGGAAGATTTTGATGGCGATAGAGAAGAAGCTAACAGTATTGATACTTCCTTCTTTCAATATAGATATAAGATTAAAAATAGTGGTTTAAAAACATCGCCATACAGCAGTAGTTTATACAATGATCCAAATGAAGCAAAGGTGTATGAGAAGCTGGATCAGTTAAACAAGGTACTTAATAATCCTCCCATTTCAGAAGTTAAACCGGGAGATCAATCCTCTTATAATCATAGAGAAACGGCTTCTGTAAAATCAGAAGATGTAGATCGTCTTGAGCAGATGATGCAAACGATGAATGAGTCACATGTTAATGATCCTGAAATGCAGCAACTTAATAGCATACTGGAAAAAATACTGGATATTCAACATCCTAACCGGTTATCTGAAAAGACCAAACAAACATCTGTAGAACGGAAAGGCAAGGTATTTCCGGTTACAGCGAAAGATCCAAGCGACTTTGTTTCTTTACTGGATAATGATTTGTTGAATAAAGTACATCATGATACCGATATACGTCTAAGTAATCAATCCAATGCCTTTTATTCATTCGACGATTTAACCGTGTCGAATGAATCACCAAATGCTATTGAAGCAGTTATTCATGAAACGCAAACTTTGGTGAACGGTTCAACCGTAAAGCTTCGCCTGACTAATGATGTTTATATCAATGGAGTACTTATTCCTAAAGATAATTTTCTATTTGGTACAGCATCATTAAATGGTGAAAGGTTGAATATTAAAATTAACAGTATCCGTTTTCACAATTCATTATTTCCGGTAGAACTATCTGTTTATGATATGGACGGAATAGATGGAATTTATATTCCTGGAGCCATTAGCCGGGATGTAGCGAAACAATCTATTGACCGTTCCACACAAGGATTGGGGCTTACAACCTTAGATCCTTCATTAGGTGCGCAGGCAGCAAATGCAGGCATTGAAGCTGCGCGAAACCTTCTCAGTAGAAAAGTAAAACTGATCAAAGTAACAGTAAAAGCGGGTTACCGGGTTTTGCTAAAAAGTGATCAGCAAAAAAATTAATTAAGCATCGATTAAAAAGAAATCTGAAAAAAATTATTCATAAAAAAAATTCCGAAAATGAAAAAGAAAAGTATGGTAATGATAGCTGGAGTTTTCCTTGTTCTTACAAGTATTAAAGGGTTTTCTCAAAGTCTTACAGCAACAGAAGCTATGGTGATTAAGCCATATCCGTTGACTATTACGTTTTATAAAACTACAAATGTAATCTTCCCTTTTGCTATTAAAAGTGTGGATAGAGGTAGCGCAGATATCTTAGCGCAAAAGGCAAAAGGGGTGGAAAATATCCTGCAGTTAAAGGCAGGCAAACAAAATTTTAAAGAAACCAACCTGACCGTAATTACTGCTGACGGAAAATTCTATTCTTATGTAGTAAACTATTCTGACAGCCCTTCAGTTCTCAATATCCAGTTTTCAAAAGACGGCAGTAAAGACGAGGCGAACAGTTTCTTTTCATCTGGTATGAATGAAGCGAATATTCAAACTAATGCTGAAAAAATTGCGGGAGAAAAAAGAACTATTCATAAAGTCAAAGATAAAAAGTATGGAATGAAATTGCAATTGCAGGGGCTTTATATTAAGGAAGATGTCATTTATTATCAGATGAAATTGCAAAATCGTTCCAATATAAGTTATGATATTGATCAATTCCGGTTTTTTATCCGGGATGAGAAAAAGCTTAAAAGAACAGCTTCACAGGAACTGGAAATGAAACCACTCTATGTATATGGCGATACAGCCTCTGTTGGAGGACAATCAGAAGGCATGTTTGTATTTGCATTACCCAAATTTATTATTCCTGACAATAAATTCCTCGATGTGCAACTCATTGAAAAAAATGGCGGCAGAAACCTGGACCTTAAAATTCATAATAAAACTATTATCAAAGCCAATTCAATAAACCCTTAGAAGAGATTATTATAATCATTCAGGCTTTAACGATCGGGGAATATAACTTTTTAAGAACGATAACGTCGTATCAAATGCTGTGAAAGACTGCAGCGCAAAAATTAAATAAAACAATTTTATTCACTCAAAAATTAAATATCATGAATCAGAAAAACTTTGACTACCTGAAAGACCAGGTAAAATTTACAGGCTTCGGAGAAGGTCTGGAAACAAAATTGAAAGAAAGAATGGAGGAGCAATCGCAGGAATTTCAACTGTTACACAAAACGAACTTTGGAAAAGACGAAGGTATTGCCACGCTTCATTTTAAAAAATCAAATGAAAGCGACATGTATTTTTTCAATAAGTACGAACTGGCTTTAACGCCTGAACATAGTCCTGATATTACCGAACAAACATTCTTTATCAACAAGGGAAACACTATAACGCTAAAAGAAGCTTATAACCTGATGAATGGAAGGTCAATTAATAAGGATCAGACTAATAAAGAAGGGCAGGTGTATAACGCCTGGATGCAAATGGATTTTAAAGAAACAAATGACAATGGCAATTACAAGATTAAGCAATTTCATCAGAATTATGGATATGACCTGGATAATGTGTTGGCCAAACATCCGATCAAAGAATTATCAAATGAGCAGGAAAAGACACGTTTGATACAATCATTACAAAAGGGAAACAGGCAATCGGTAACATTTATGGAAAATGGCAATGAACAGAAGTATTTTATTGAAGCCAATCCGCAATTCAAAACCATCAATATTTATGACAACAATATGCAGCGCTTAAGCAATAGGCAATCCAAGGAAGAAAATCAGACACAGGGGGAAACCAAGTCGGTAAAGCAGGAAGCTAAAAAGAAAGGCCAGAATCAGGGAGATGATGATGGCCCTGAAATGCCAAAGGCAGCAAAGAAAAAAAGGAAAAAACAGAATCAATCTGTATCATAAACATCGTAGATTATTTATTTTAAAATAAAGTAATCATGAATGATGACTAAACCAAGAAACAGGGAAAACAGAATTTCTCTTTCCCTGTTTCTTGCTTAATAAAACATGGAAGAATGTTTTTGCAGAAAAGGCATTGTCTAATAAAATGAGTAAAAGGAAAGTGACTGATGGAATTTTTAAAACCTTTATCGGATTTCTTTTCAGCTATT
>DATILZ010000589.1:0-4001 GCA_035475995.1 Hanamia sp.
AAAAACGGAGCGGTTTGATGCACAACCGTTCTTTATACCGCAGCTTTTTATATTCAAAACTGCTGTTGTAATTTCCAGGCCACAGTATTTTATAAAAAATGAAAATACTGTTTCATCTTTTCCACGTTTTATTTTTCACCCACCTTCTGCTTGATTTTCACGTTATAATTATTGCTGATTTTATCCTCCTTAAAAGGTGAAGTATTATTTCATTAAAATTAAGTACTTATATGACAAAGCATTTATGCCTGACGGCTGTGCTATTCATGGCAATCAATATCGCATTCCCGCAAAATAAAATAATGGGAAAAGTGGTAGATGGTGCTACAAACCAGGCTTTACAAGGCGCGACGATTACGGATTTAAAAAATAATTCAAATACAATATCCGACAGAAACGGCAATTTCTTCATTTCTGCAAATGCGGATAGTATCCGGGTTTCTTCCGTGGGATATTATAGTTTTATTAGCCCGGTAAACAAAGAAAAAATGGTAATTTCTCTTTCGCCCTCTTTTACAAATCTGAATGAAGTGGTTGTTTCTGGAAACCGGGAGGTTCAAAAAAGAACGGAAGTTCCTGTGGCGATTGATGTGATTTCCAAAACACAAATAAATGATACAAAGGCCACGCGTCTTGATCTGCTGGTTAACAAAGTTCCAGGTGTATTTATGGTTGATCTCGGAAATGAGCAACACAGCATGAGTGTTAGGCAGCCATTGGGTTATAGCAATTTATTTCTTTACCTGGAAGATGGAATTCCCATAAGAACTGTTGGTGATTTTAATCATAATGCATTGATTGAGATCAACCAGGCATCACTGCAAAGGATTGAAGTGATCAAAGGACCTGCTTCTTCTTTATATGGAAGTGAAGCCGTAGGTGGTGCCCTCAATTTTATTACCCAATCTCCTTCTCCGTTCCTTTCAGGAAAAGTGCAGGCTGAAGTAGGAACACGTGGTTATAAACGCACCGATTTCAACATCAGCAATACCTACAAGAAACTCGGTATTTATTTTGGCGGATATATTGCCGATCAAAATCAACCTGAAAGAGAGCACAATAATTTTAATAAAACCGCTCTCACCTTAAGAGCTGATTATGCCTTTAATGATAAAACAAAACTGGTAACAGTTGCAGATTATATTAATTACAAAACCGATCAGAAAGGCGGATTAGACAGCGCTCATTTTTATAATGAGGATTACACCAGTTTTTATCGCTTCACTTATCGTAAAGCAGATGCATTAAGGGTTAGGAGCACTCTTTCAAAAAAATGGAATGAAAATAATAATACCAATTTTACGCTTTTTTACAGGAACACATCTGTTGGGCAAAATCCTTTTTATTCAATAGCGAATGTTTCAGGGAATCCATCACAAGCAAGCGGTCAGATAAATGATGATGCATTTAAAAGCTATGGAGCAATCGTTCAACATTCTAAAAAAATAAATGCGCTTCATGCAAAATGGACCACCGGAATCAGCGTGGATTACAGTCCGGCAACATACCTGGCGAAGTTTATAAGTATTCATAAAAATGCGGATGGCGTGTACGACCAATATCAATCAACAGATAGTGTGCTTACCGATTATCGTGTTGGCTTACTTAACAGTGCCGCTTACACGCAAATAGAATATAATCCCTTTACAAAATTGAGAATTGTTTTAGCTGCCCGTTATGATCGCCTTGATTATAATTTTGACAATCATTTGCAACCTGGCGCTTACACAGGTGCACCTGATGCGATTAATCATTTTGATCATTTCACACCAAAGCTTGGATTTACTTACGACTTTCAAAATAACCGTGGTATTTATGTGAATTACAGTGTAGGTTTTGCTCCTCCAAATATCAATGATTTATATCGCGGGGTACAAGTGCCGACGTTAAAGCCTTCTTCTTATAATAATTATGAAATAGGCGGCTGGTTTACATTTGCTGAGAATAAAGCGTCTGCCGAAGCTTCAATTTATCAGCTTGATGGGAAAAACGAAATTGTAAGTACACGGCTTGCAGATGGAAGTTATGTGAATGAAAATACCGGTGTTACCAATCATAAAGGAATTGAATTAAACGTGAAATATGCACCGGTGAAAGAAGTTAATGTTCATATAGGTGGTACCGTTGCAAAGCACAAATATATAACCTACATTCAGCAGGGGAAAGCCTTTTCAGGAAATGATATGCCACAATCACCTGCATATATCATGAATGCGGAAATAAGTTATAAACCAGGATATTTAAAAGGATTCAGAATCAGCCTGGAAAGCGAAAGCCTGGGCTCTTATTTTACCGATCCCCAAAATACTTCCAAATATAATGGCTTCACCGTTTTCAATGCAAGAACCGGTTATGAATTTAAAGGTTTTGAAACATGGATAAACTGGATCAATGTCACCAATAAAAATTATGCGGTAACGGTTGAGAAAAGCGCATATGGAACTTCATACAGGCCTGGAGAACTTTCAACCGTTACTATTGGAATTGGTTATCATTTTACTGAAAAATAAATTATTGAATTATTCAATTATTGGATTATTCAGCTGTGGCCCTGTCTTCAGGCTACAATTCGGTTAGTGAGGACACCAATCCTGGCAGTCAGTCAGCCGTCCGGTGTCCTCACCCGCCACAATCAGAAGAAAAATGTAAAAAGATTTTGTTTATTTTTTTAAAAAATACAATCATGAAAAAGATTATTTTTTTATTACTCATCAGCGGCTTATTTATTTTGCAATCCTGTTTCAACAGTGAAAAGAAAATAAATATCACCGCTTCAAATGCAATACAGATAGATACTTCAGAAGGATCGTGTCCTTTTCTTACAAAAGATAATAAAGGAAATTTGGTTTTAAGCTGGATCAGGAAAATTGATTCTTCCACCTCTGTTTATTGTTATACAATTTCAAAAGATGGAGGAAAAACGTTTGGGAAAACAGTTGTGATTCCCGGAAGTGAAAACATACATCCGCATGGAGAAAATATGCCAAAAATTATTTTCAAACCCTCCGGAGAGATCATTGCTGCATGGGCTTCAGGAAATCCAAATCCTAAAAATCCTTATTCCGATCTTGTTTATTATTCTCAATCTTTTGATAACGGCATAATCTGGACTAAAGCCGAAAAATTAGTAAAGGATACTGCAGGTTATGATCAGCGTTACTTCGATCTGGCATTGCTTTCAAATGGTGAAGCAGCGATCTCATGGCTTGACAACAGAAAGAAAACAACAGAAGAAGGATCTGCATTATATATAGCTGAAACCAGCGGTGACAAAGGATTTCAAAATGAAAAACTGGTTAGTGAGCCTTGTTGCCCTTGTTGCAGGACGGATCTTTTTGTTGACAGCAAAAAAAATATTCACATTCTTTATCGTGCAATAATTAATGACAGCATTAGGGATATGGTACATACAATTTCAACAGATAATGGAAAAACTTTCTCTCAACCCGAGCGGATCAGCGACGATAATTGGGTCATAAATGGTTGTCCGCATACCGGCCCTGCAATGACAGAAAATAAAAAAGGTATCCAGTTTACATGGTTTACCGGCGGTGGAAAAGGCGGAGTTTATTATTGCAATTCCAGTAATGAAGGAAAAACTTTTTCTCCGCGTGAAATGGTAAGTGGTGTTGCATCACGCCATTGCCAGATCTCTTCAATTGATCATAACAATGTTGCAATTGTATGGAATGAAAATTTTTCAAAAGGTGATATTTCTTCCTCCAGAATTGGTGTTGAATTAAGAGATGCAAATGGTAATGATCCTGTTAAAAATTATATCACTTCTGATAAAGGCAATGCCACATTTCCGGTTATAAAAAGCATTGATAAAAGTTCTGCATTAATTGCGTATACTGATACCCGGAATGACAGGGATTATGTGAAATACCAGGTGGTGAGTTTTTGAAAAATAATTCCAAAAACTTAATTTTTTGAGAAATCAAATGCGTGCAAGACCAGCAGTTTTACTCTTAACTGCTGGTCTTGCAAATGCATATTTA
>DATILZ010000590.1:0-3001 GCA_035475995.1 Hanamia sp.
CAAGAGACACCACAATTTATTATTCCGACAAACAAAAATCTCTTCCATTTAAAATCCTTACCAGTGAACTTAATTGGGACAACAAAATATACCAGGTAACGACCTACGTTTCTTCAACGGAAATTAAACATCTCATTATAAAAGTTTTTTTAGGTGAAGCATTATTATTTGTGTTGTTGTTATTTGCAATTGTGATCCTTAACCGTAAAAGTTCTGGTTTGTTATGGAAACCATTTTTTTCTACAATGAAAAAAGTAAATGAATACGACATTACAAGAAATCAATCTTTAGTGTTGCTGCCGGAAACAGGTACAACTGAGTTTGATAAATTAAATAAAGTTATCACCAACCTGATTGACAAGATTAACGCTGCTTACTATAATCAGAAACAATTTGTGGAAAATGCCTCGCATGAGATACAAACCCCACTTGCTATCATCCGTTCAAAATTAGAATTATTAATTAACCAACCCAATCTTACAGAAAAGAATGCCTCACTATTGGGAGATATTACGGATGCGACGAACAGGCTTAGTCAGATGAACAAAACACTATTGCTGCTTTCAAAAATTGAGAATAATCAGTTTCCCGAAATTGAAGAAGTTAATATTTCTCAAATGGTTGAACGCCTGTTAAAAAACCTTACTGTTTACTATGATAATTTTCCTCAGGTTGAATCCAAAATCGAAACAGATGTAATACTAAATGCAAATTATTCTCTTGCTGAAATATTAATATCTAACATCATTAAAAATGCGGTAGAACATAATCAGCCAAATGGGAAAATTATTATTCATTTATCGCCTTCACATCTGCTTGTAGAAAACACCGGGCCTTCTTTACAAACAAATCCCGAATTATTATTTGAACGTTTCAGGAAAGATTCTCACCAAACAAAAACAACCGGTTTAGGACTTGCCTTGGTAAAACAGATCTGTGCTTTGTATAATTACAGGGTAAGTTATAAATATAACAATGGATGGCATCTGCTTGAAATAGTCTTTAACCAATGATAGCCTAAATTTCTCCAAAATCGTTTTTTAGCTTTGTTGTTACTTTAGTCTGATTTTTACAAAATTAAAATTCAGGTATTTGTTGCTTTACTATAAAAAGATTAGAAAAATTTAGATAGTAATTTCATGTAGCAATTAAAAAACAATAAAAAAATATACCGATGAAAAAAATACTCTTTTTAGTTGTTGTTATGCTGACATTTGTTTTTTGCAATGCCCAGCAAATAGATTCCACTGCATTGAACAATGTTTTTGGAAAAAAAGGAACGGTAACAGGCAATGTTTATAAAATAAGTTATCCGCGTTCTGATTTAAAAGTAAAAGTAAATGATTTTGCCGTTGCGCCCGGGCTTGCATTAGGCACCTGGGTTGGCATTATACAAATGGGTAACCAGGCAATGATGATGGGCGACCTGGTGTTGCTGGATTCAGAAGTTCCTAAAGTGATTAAAAAATTAGTTGAAGAAAATCTTGAAGTAACTGCAATTCATAACCATCTTATAAATGAAACTCCCGCGATTAAGTATGTACATTATCATGGCGAAGGAGATGCTGTTACATTAGCAAAAGAAATAAAAGCAGTTTTAGAAATTACCGCAACGCCACTTACAACGCCGGCAAAAATGCAAACTCCAAAAATTGATTGGAGCAAAGTAACAGCCATACTTGGACCAGGAAAACAAAATGGAAAATTATTACAATATACTTTTCCGCGAAATGAAAAACTTACAGAAAGCGGAATGGAGATGCCGCCTTCTATGGGACTGGCCACTTCAATCAATTTTCAAATGGATGGCAACCGCGCTGCCACTACCGGCGATTTTGTTTTGCTTGCTGATGAGGTAAATCCTGTTGTAAAAGCGCTTACAGAAAACGGTATTACTCCAACAGCAATCCATACGCACATGCTGCATGATGAACCGCATTTATTTATGATGCATTTTTGGGCAGTTGGCGACCCTCAAAAATTAGCAATGGGTTTAAAAGCTGCATTAGATAAAACAAATTCAAAAAAGTAAAATGCTTATCAAAATAGTTAAATATATTTTGATTTTTGGAGGATGCTGCGGAATAGTTTTTGGATTTGTAAAAGACATTGACCTGTTAACTTTTGCGGGGATATTCTTTGTGATTGCCGCTCTTATTCTTGAGGGATTTGTTATCAAATTAATTAATAGAAATAAAAATTAATCAGGAAATAAAGTACCAACTATAAATTCACGTTTTCAAATTATGAAATCAATACTGGTTTTACTTTTATTTATCTGCAATTATACATTCGCTTTTGCGCAGCATAATAGAATTTCGCAACATCAGGAAACTAAAATCTTTAAACCACCTTTTCAAGGTAAAAGACATTTTTGTTCGGGCGAAAACAAGATGACTTATGATGTCGAAATTACGGGAAACAATGTTGTAATTTCTTATGAAAAAATTAAAATAAAAGGCGTTTTTAAAAATGGGTTACTCATTACAAACGATCCTGAAGAAATAGAATACAGGCATAACGCAGGGAAATATAATTACGGCAAATATTACGTAATAGGAACAGATTATTTTAGCGTATTAAATTCCGAGAACGGCGAATATTTTTATCACCAGCTATGCAAAAAGTAATAATTATTGCAGCATGAAAAAACCGAACCATTTTTTCATTTTAATTATTTGTGTTTGTTTTTTCTTCAATGGATGCAACGCACAACCACAAATCAATTCTCTGAAATTGATTGCATCAATAAGTTTTTGCTGGCTGTTCCTTCAAGAAATGGGAACAGTGCTGCTTTGTGGGTTTATGATATCAGCAAATAATTTTTGTTCAACTCTGCCGGATAAATTTATAGAGTACAATGCATCACTCAGGTAAGAAAGTTTTGAACTGGCAAACAAATTTTTTTTTGATTCAAATTATCGCCGAACTTTCCCTTTTTACAAAAAAGATCATGAACTACAGGAACATGAAAGAATTTTGTTTGCTGATTTTTTTTGTC
>DATILZ010000591.1:0-4388 GCA_035475995.1 Hanamia sp.
TTGAAAGACCCGGCAACGGCAGAAAAACTTTATGTAAATGGCTATGTAAATGAAATGGGCAAAACAGATTTGAATGCAAATATCGCTCAGCATTTGAATGAAAAATGGTCCACGATATTGTTGCTTCATGATGATTTTTTAAATAATAAAGTGGATGAGAATAAGGATCGATTTCGTGATTTACCAACTGGAAATTTATTCAGCGCGATCAACAAATGGAAATACGAAAATCAAAAAGGTTTGGAAATTCATTTTGGTGCAAAAGTTTTGGCAGATGATAAAACAGGAGGCGAAATGAATTACAATACTGCCGATAAATTAACAACCGACTCTTATGGCCTCGGAATAAAAACCAACCGGTATGAAGGTTTTGCTAAAATTGGTTATATTTTCCCTGAGAAAAAATATCAAAGTATTGGCTTACAGCTTTCGGGATTTGATCATCAGCAGAATTCTTATTTTGGTTTAATAAAATATAATGCTCATCAAAGTAATTTTTATTCAAACCTGATCTATCAAAGCATCATTGGAAATTCTGCCCATAAATTCAGAACCGGATTAAGCCTAACGGGCGATAAATACAACGAATTGTATAAAACTGAAACTTTCGCAAGAAATGAAATTGTGCCCGGCGCTTTCTTCGAATATACTTACACCATGAATGATAAATTCAGCGCTGTTGCTGGTTTACGTGAAGATCATAATAATTTGTATGGATGGTTTACAACACCGAGATTAAATATAAGATATGCGCCAATAAAAGGAACGACTATCAGGCTTAGTGCGGGACGCGGGCAACGGACTGCAAATATCTTTGCAGAAAATATGGGCGCACTCGTAAGTGCAAGAACCGTAAATATTGTTTCAGATAATACCAATAAAGCTTATGGTTTAAGTCCTGAAGTTGCATGGAATAAAGGCATCAGCATTGATCAGAAATTTAAACTTTTTGAAAGGGATGCGATGCTAAGCTTTGATTTTTACAGAAATGATTTTATTAACCAGGTAGTTGCGGATTTGGAAGATGCAAGACAAATAAAGTTTTATAATTTACAGGGAAAATCTTTTTCAAATAGTTTTCAAAGTGAATTGAATCTTATTCCGCTAAAAGATCTGGATGTTCGACTGGCATACCGCTGGTTTGACGTAGAAACAACATACGGGTCAAAGCTTTTGGAAAAACCATTTACCGCAAAGAACCGGGCATTTGCTAATTTTGGTTATGCTATAAAAGGATGGAAATTTGATTACACGATCAATTATGTTGGAAGAAAACGCATTCCATCTACCGCTGAAAATCCGGTTCAATACCGTATGCCTGACTATTCGCCCGGTTATATTTCTATGAATGCACAGGTGAGCAAATCTTTTGGAAAACAAAAAGCATTTGAAATTTATGTAGGTGGAGAAAATCTTACAAATTATTTTCAGAAGAATGTAATCATTGCAGCAGATAAACCTTTCGGCGAATATTTTGATGCATCAATGGTGTGGGGACCGGTGAGCGGAAGATTGATGTATGGAGGATTCAGGTATAAGATCAGGTAATTCTGGAGTGCGATGCAGGGTATGTGATTTAGTATATTCGAATGAAAAAATGATAAAACCAAGAAGGTTTTTTAGAGGAGAATTAATTTGAAGCACATTGATTAAACCTTCTTGGTTTCTCATGAATCGCGGGGATCATGCTTATAAGTTAAAAAAACACGAATCATTGTTATTTCTCCATTTACTGAAAAGAAATAATGAAAAGTTTAAAAGGAAATTAAAAGTAAATCTTGCCGATAATGTCTTTGTTCTCCAAGACCACTTTCCACCTAAAGAGATTTGTCTGACAAAACTTATGATGGGAAACTTATCAAAGTTTTCATCTCATGTAAACTGCTTTTGTCTACTCGCGGGAGGAAGGTTTACATCATTCTGTCGGAGTGTTTAAAGTCGTATTTACCATCTTTACATCATCCCCAGATATCGCTTCTACAAATAATTTATAATATTGAGGATTTGGCGGAATTTTTAGCTCAACATACTGCTGATTACCTACCTGGTTCATGAACATTGTATTTCCGTATTGATCTACTCTTACCAAATACCATTCAAATTTGATATTCTTTTCGTCATCATTGAATAGGCTCCAGATGTTGCTATTTTTATCTTTATATATTACATAGTATACCAGTTTATCATTAGCAAAAGTAAGTTGTGCAGGTTTTAAAATTCTTATTTCTGGTAAGGTAGACTCACTTGTTTGCTGATCTCCCCAAAGATTTAAAACATCCCCATACCCTTGTTTCTTTCTACCCTGCAGATCAAGCAGCCCGTTTAGCTTTACATAATCGGTGGTTTCTATATCCTGCCATTGAGGTACAGTACCCGATTGTTGAATACCTGGAATATGGGACCACAATCGCACGTTCACCTTTCCCCATGCCATTCCTTGTTCCAAAGGTTCTTTCAGTAAAGCCGAATCTTTTACATTCAGGGCTAGCATATAAGTATTTATCTGCGGTATATGGCTTTTGTAATTATGAAATTGTTTTCTGCCATTTATATCCCAATCCAAATCCATAACGATTGGCCTTACTGTATCTACTTTTCGTATCTCCCGGCACACATCCTCTAACCACGCTATATACTTTTGTTCATAGTAAAAGTAATCTGGCTTATATGTTTGACTGGCAAGATCATGTAATATATCATCCCCCAGGTTCCATGCAATAATATATTTTTTATGCCGGTTATTTCTTATTACCCGCAGTATCTTTTCCTTTTGTTCTTTCATTTTGCTGTTATCATCAATTACTTGTGGTGTGGCAAAAAACCAGAATCGAACTATTAAATTCATGTTATTTGACATCACTGCTTTACTCAAATCACGATCATATATGCCAGGCATCGTTCTTTCTACTGTGTTGGCCCCAATCTTTTTCATAGCTTCCAGATCATCTTCAATTATTTTCAATCCCAGGGTGTGCCTGTTTCTGAACCAGTTAAATCCTTTGTCATATACAATACTCCTGATGGGAAAAGGGAGATTTTGCAATTCAGGATGACCGTAAGTCTTTTGCCAAACAATTTTATCGACGTCTATTGGCATGTTCTTTCCTGGTGAATTTGCAAGCATTGTATAATCATCAGGATTAACAAGTATTGATTTTATCTCTTTGAATGCGGTATCAAGGGTTTGCCAGGTTTTATTCCACCATTCTACTCTGTTTGCTAAAGAACCCGCGGTTTCAGTCAACATAACCGGCAAAGCTGATTTAAAGAGCTGTAAAGAATGGTATGGCCGGTAAAGTGAATCGAAACTATACAGCTGCGTTTCCAGCGAACCGCGATTTGTGTCCAGTATATTTACTCCAAGCCAGTCCACGTAAGCATTTCCAGGGAAGTAATCGGCGGCTTTGGCAGCGTCCGGTGGATTCCATATCCATATTACCTTATCAGCTCCAGCTTCCTCAAATTTCTGATGCACATATTGCCATGCTGCTTTAAAATCATCTGGATTGCAACCTGAATAGGCAAAAAGGGAATGCCTCTGATTAATGTTTTCATTTATAAAACGCAGGAATACAGGTTTATTCAAACGGGCAATTTGCATGGCAAATGATGAAAACACTTTATCATATTTACCGCCCAAAATATCCCGCACACCTTCATTATCCTTTAATAATCGGGAACTATCTTTTTGCCATGGATTCCAAACAATGAGTGGTATGGCATGGCGGCTGTAAACCTGCTGCAAGTAATTTGTGTCCAGTAGATTATTTTCATCCACCTTCCAGGCAATTTCGGATGAAACGATAGCAATATCCTTGTTTTTATCAGCTACTGCAATTAAATTTTCCTTTTCTTGATTACCACTATCCTGATATATACCCCGATAAAAAATCTGCAGTCCCTCCAACGACTTTGGTAAAAATTGTGGCAATTGTTGCTGCTTCCAATATGCAAATCCAAAAAAAACGATGACTAAAACAGAAAGCCCCAATGAATATCTTCTTAAAAAGCCATGAGTTTTTTTAATAAGCCACGTATTCTCCCTCAATTTCATAACGAAACTATTTATCCTGCTCTCTTCGCTCACATATCCCGAAATCGACAGGTTAAAAACCATAAAAGCTATTTGCATACTTGCCAACCCTGCCATAAAAATTGTGTACGGATTAAAATCTTCCATCAGACCATATATGATGGCTGCCAAAGAAATCGCAGCCACAAGTATGTTTGGAACATTAAGCAATAATGGTAAAGGCTCATTATCGTTTTTGGGAGTCGGTATATATGGCACCTTTTTACGCAGTAGGGTATAGATAATACCAACCGAATGTATCCACCACGCACCAATTTGCAAAATACCTCCAACTATATGAAAACCTCTTTCTTTT
>DATILZ010000592.1:0-8810 GCA_035475995.1 Hanamia sp.
TTTCCGGATGGATTTGTTGGCAAAAAAGATGGTGCAGAAATTTGTATTTCTCCTGACGGAAAATTTTTGTATGCCTCTACTCGTGGGGATTTGAATTCAATTGCCATTTTTTCAATTGATGCAGCTTCTGGTAAATTAACGGTAAAAGGTTCCCAATCAACTTTTGGGAAAGGGCCACGCAATTTTATTATAGATCCGACAGGAAATTTTTTGCTTGCTGCAAACCAGGATTCCAGAAATATTGTCATTTTCAAAAGAGACAAAGAAACCGGTTTATTAATTAAAACGGATAAAGAAATTGAAGTTCCACGGCCGGTTTGCCTGCAAATGATTCGAAAATAAATCCTGCAAAAAATACTTTATAAAATAAAAAACTTCCCATCTTTTACTGGGAAGTTTTTTAATCATTTAATCCTGGGGTTTCTTTGGTTTTTCAGGGTTAAATTTTAACTGAATTTACAGTTGGTTTTCATTGGGATTTATATTTTTCTAAAGATATCTGGACAAAAAAAAATGAAGCTGACTGATATCAGATTTTAAATTGGTTTTTCCCGGATTAGAGGTCCCGATTGTTTCGGGAGATATTTTTCTTAGGATTTGGATCAGATTAATGTTTGTTGAACATCAATCAACTTCTGAGGCAAAGATAGAATGCAAGTGATTGGTGTGCAAGAGCATTATTGCTGATTTTTTCGCATCTTGTAAATACTGTTTCAGTGGTATAAATACGACCGCTGAAGTCGAAGTCTTACTAAAAGCAAAAAGATTTATTGTTCTGTAGAAAAAAAAGAAGCGTCCAGTTTTCTCTATAAATAAATCCCGTTTTACAGTAAAAAGTAGAAAGTTTTTCACACAAAAAACATTCTATGATTCTTTTCATTTAAAAAAATTGCGGCATGGAAATTATGCTTATAAAATCAGGTAAAAACTATTTCTTATTGGGGTGTTTGCAAAAGCTGAGAATATACCCATATAACTTGATACAGATAATACTGTCGAAAGGATTAAGAAATTAAGCTTACTTAGGTAGCCCTCTTTGTAGGGCTACTGTTTTTTACGAAACCTGGGAAGGAATTCAGCAATAATTGTTTGTTTACCCGGAAGAAGAAATTTAAGCATCTTTATCTTTCAGCAAAGTAGAAATATCTTTTTCCATTCTGGCAATTTCATCAGGTTTTAATCCATCATAGATTCCGCGCACTCTTTTTTGCTTGTCTATCAAAGCAAAAAACTGAGTATGAATAAACGCCTCTGCAATATTTTCACTGTTGTTTTTATCATTATCCAGCAAATAACTTTGACGTGCCATTTTATACAAAGAATCTTTACTTCCGGTTACAAAATACCATTTTGCCGCATCATGAGGATTCGCGCCGATCATCTTTTCTTCGTAAGCTTTTAATAAAGGAACAGAATCTGTCTCGGGCATGGAAGAATGAGAAATAATGGCGAAATCTTTATGATCTTTAAATTTATCATAAACACCTTTCATATTGAAATTCATCTTCGGGCAAATGCCTTTGCAGGTAGTAAAAAAATATTCAGCCACATAAACTTTTCCGTCAATATTTTTTTGAGTTACTGTTTGCCCATTTTGGTCAGTAAATGAAAAGTCCTGCACATAGCTCATCACCGGCAGTTTTACATCAAAAAATCCTTTTGTAAAAGAGAGCAAAATATAAAACATCGAGATGAGCAGTACAAAGAAAACTGAATAGATAATTATTTTCTTTTTCATTTTGCAAAGGTAGGGATGTATGATGAATGCAGAATGCTAAAAGCTGCCCGAAAAGCTAAATGCTGAAGGCCAACGGCTTAAAGCAATCCATTTTCATTAATTTTACCATTAAATAATTTTTTTTATGGAAGAAAAGAAATACGATTTTGGGATGATCGGGCTTGGAGTAATGGGTAGCAATCTCTTGCTGAATATGGCTGATCATGGATTTTCGGTAATTGGATATGATAAAAATCCTGATAAGACAACTGCTTTTGAAGCATCTGCCAACCAAGGCACAACGGTGAAAGGAGTAAATACTTTGAAAGAAATGATTGATCTTTTAAAAACACCGCGAAAATTAATGATGCTGGTACCGGCTGGAAACCCGGTAGATAGTGTTATAAACGAATTGAAGCCTCTTTTGCAAAAAGGCGATATCATTATTGACGGCGGAAATTCGCATTACACCGATACTTTAAGAAGAATCAATGAATTAAAAAATATCGGTTTTCATTTTATGGGAATCGGAATTTCGGGCGGGGAAGAAGGAGCGCGCAAAGGCCCGAGCATTATGCCCGGTGGTGATGAAGAAGCGTATAAAGAAGTAGCGCCAATATTAAAAGCCGTTGCTGCAAAAGTAAACGGTGAACCATGTGTAGGTTATCTTGGGCATGATGCTGCAGGCCATTATGTAAAAATGGTACATAACGGAATAGAATACGCAATAATGGAACTGATCAGTGAATGTTATGATCTCTTGCATCATGGTTTACAACTTTCAAACGAAGAACTTCACGAAGTTTTTAAAGATTGGGACAGTAGCGATATGAAATCTTTTTTATTGGAAATCACTGCAGTTATTTTCGAAAAGAAAGATGACAAAACAAACAATTACCTGGTAGACATGATATTGGATAAAGCCGGAGCAAAAGGAACTGGCAAATGGACGTCACAGGAAGGACTCGATCTTCCGATGCCCATACCAACAATCGATTCAGCGGTTATGATGCGAAATCTTTCTTCACTGATAGACGAAAGAAAAGAAGCAGCTGCAGTTTACAAAACAGAACCGCAAAAAATTGAAACAGACAAAAAAGATTTTATCAATCAATTGCGCGAAGCCTTATACTTTGCTACTTTGATCAGCTACGCACAAGGGCTGGCGATGCTTACTACTGCTTCTACCGAATTAAAAATGGATATTCCGTTGCCTGAAGTGGTAAGCGTTTGGCGCGGTGGATGTATCATCCGTTCAGCAATGCTTGATGTATTTAAAAAAGCATATCAAAATCCGAATCTGAAAAATTTATTGCTCGATCCGGAAATTGCAAAAATTCTTCAACAGAAAGAATCTTCCCTTCAAAAAATGGTTTCTGCTGCCGCATTAAATAATTATCCGGCTGCCGGCTTGATGGCTTCTTTAAATTATTTTAATGCTTACCGCAGAAGAATTTTACCAACAAACCTGGTCCAGGCCCAACGTGATTTTTTTGGCGCTCATACTTATCAGAGAACCGATGATCCGGCTGGCGTTTTTCACACAGAATGGGAATAAAGCAACAGACTTTAGGCGAAAGGCTTAAGGAAATAATTTAATGATTCAAAAATCAATATTCAAAAATCAATATTCAATAATCAAAATCAAATGTTAGATTACAAAAAATTACCACCAGCAGTAGTTATCATATTCGGAGGAAGCGGAGATCTCAATTACCGTAAATTGAATCCTGCTTTGTATAATCTTTTTCTTGATAATGCAATGCCTGATCATTTTAGCATTATCGGCATTGCACGCTCACCATATTCTGATGTAGATTATAAAAAACATCTAAAAGAGGGGATTGATAATTTTTCACGAATAAAAGATGCGAATGGAAAGTGGCAGGAATTTTCCAAACACCTCAGCTATCTTCAAATGGATATAAACGATGCGAAATCTTATGATAAAATTGCTGATATTGTTAAGAAAAAAGAAGCAGAAGCCGGCGTTCATCCAAATGTAATTTTTTACATGGCAGTAGCACCGCAACTGGTACCTGAAATTGTAAAGCACATTGGGAATATGGAACTCTGCAAGGATACCAAATGTGCGCGCATTGTTGTTGAAAAACCTTTTGGTCACGATCTTGAAAGCGCTATTGCAATGAATAAAATGCTTGCAAAATATTTTGATGAAGAACAGATTTACCGCATTGATCATTATCTTGGAAAAGAAACGGTTCAAAATATACTGGCACTTCGTTTTGCCAATGCATTATTCGAACCTCTGTGGAACCGGCATTATATTGATCATGTGCAAATCACTGCCGCTGAAACCGTTGGAGTGGAAGGTCGTGGAGGATATTATGAAACTTCCGGCGCACTAAGAGATATGATTCAAAACCATATTCTGCAATTGCTTTGCATGATCGGAATGGAAGCTCCTGTTTCTTTTGATGCCAATGAAATCAGGAATAAAAAAGTAGATGTTTTAAATGCTATCCGTCGCATTCCAAAAGACGAAGTGCAGGATTATGCGGCGCGGGGACAATATGGTCCTGGATGGATGCAGGGCGAGAAGGTGCCTGGATATAAAGAAGAAAAGGGAGTGAATCCTGATTCGAATATTGAAACTTTTGCAGCTGTAAAATTTTATATTGATAACTGGCGCTGGGAAGGTGTTCCGTTTTATGTACGAACCGGAAAACGCCTGCATGAAAAATCTACTGAGTTAACGATTCAATTCAAACCAGCTCCTGACTTCGCTTTCCCGAAAGAAGCTACAGAAACATGGAGGCCGAACAGGCTTTCAATTGGTATTTCACCGGAGATGGATATTTGTCTCAGATTCCAGGCTAAGCGTCCCGGACAGGCGATGAGATTAAATCCCGTAGACATGGTGTTTAACTATGAAGACGCATATAACGGCGAAGAACCTGAAGCTTATGAAACGCTTTTATATGATGTAATGGATGGCGACGCCACTTTATTTATGCGCGCCGACCAGGTAGAAGCGGCATGGAGAGTAGTGATGCCAATCCTGGAAGTGTGGGGAGCACGCAAGCCTTTGGATTTTCCGAATTATTCACCCAATTCCTGGGGACCTGAGGATGCGGAAGCACTGATCGCACGTGATGGGCATAACTGGATCTCCATGCCTGCAAAAGCTCATTCAAAGTCATCAGTAAAAAGTAAAAAGTAAAAAATGGAACTACACATTTTTGATAACAAAGAAATTATGAGTGATAAACTCGCTTCATGGATTTGCGATCTGGTGGCAGAAACTCTAAAGAAACAGGAGTTTTTTTCACTCGTGCTTTCAGGTGGCGAAACACCCAAATTGTTGTATGAAAAGCTCGCTACTCCAGGTTATAAAAATAAAATAAACTGGAATCGGATCCATATTTTTTGGGGCGACGAAAGAGTTGTTCCATTTACAGATGATCGTAATAATGCCCACATGGCTTTTGATATTTTGCTGGATAAAGTAGATATTCCATCCAACCATATCCATTTTATGCGCACTGATATTCAGCCAAACTTTGCAGTAGATGAATATAGAAAATTGCTGCATGATTTTTTTGATAGTTCCAGTCAGAGTTTTGACCTCGTATTACTTGGCATGGGTGACGATGCGCACACCCTTTCATTATTTCCAGGCTCACCTATTATCAATGAGCATGTTAATTGGGTAAATGCCGTCTATAATGAAAAGCAGAAAATGTATCGCATCACCCTGATGCCATTGATTGTAAATAAAGCAGCTGAAATTGTATTCATGGTAACTGGTTCGCAAAAAGCATCTGTTTTAAAAGAAGTACTGGAAGGAGAACGCAATCCTGAGAAATTACCAGCTCAAAGTATTGTTCCGGTAGAAGGAAAACTACATTGGTTTTTGGATAAAGAGGTGGCAAAAGATCTGGCATAATGAACTAAAAAAGCAGGCAATAAACAAAGAAATAATCAGAATTTATATTTGCTTCTGTCAATGTTCATGCTACGCAAAGAAGCTTATTGATGTATTTTCGGTTATTCATTATTTTTTAAAAACCGGATTCGGATCAGATCAAGCTGATGTGCAGAAAGATGCGAAGTTTTTTTAAGCACTTTGACAAAATAATTCACTTCTTCCTCCTTTGCAGGGCATCCGACATTGCTTCCGGTTATACTTCCGTCATCAGAATGAAGTCTTGAATCTGCAAGCAACTTTCCATTTTTATCAAGAATAAACCAATAAGGAATTCCCTGGTCGGCGCCTCCGTATTTTATTCTTAATTCATTCGCTCGCGGATTGTTTAATTTTTCTTTTTCGCCTCTTTCATCCACAGTCAGATGTTTGATAATATAATTTTTATCAAAAAAAGACTTTATGCTTTCATCATTCATTGCGGCATCCATAGTATGGCACCAGATGCACCAGGAAGCATGAAAGATCACAAAAATGTTTTTAACGCTGTTTGCCGCTTCAGATTTCGCTTCTTTTATAACAGTATCTGCACTCTGGATTTCCGTTTGCGCATTACCGTTACTACTGATAAGAATTAATGCGGCTATTAATAATTTGAATCCTTTCATTTGTTGAAATTTAAACACTTCAAAATAGCTATTTTTCAGAATCCATCAAATCTTTTTTGCCACGCAAGAAAAATTAAAGAAACGACAAGAAAAATAGAGCGAACTTTCCTTACACATCGTACATTTGTTTCAAATGACATCTTCTTATTTTACTTACAGCAAAGCAAAAGTTTTACAGGGATTAAGATTTCACTTTTTTAGCAGAAATGAAATAAAAATCATGATAATTGTGGTGAATATATTTGCCATTTCTGCGGCAGTTTTATATTTTACCGGCAAAGTTTCTCCATTTGCTTTTTTAATGAGCTCCACGCTTTGGTTTGCTTTGATGATTGCCTTTTGGGTCATACTTCCTACAGTTATTTATCGAAAAGCTGCCACATTTAAAGATCATTTTAAAGTAAGTTTTGAAGACCAGCATATGTTTCTTGAAAATGAAAGAGGCAGCAGAAGCTGGCCCTGGAAAGACTTTAGCTACTTTACAGAAAGCACTAATTTTTTTCATTTATATTTCAACAGCCGATCTTTTTTTATCATTCCCAAAAGTGCCTTTCATCAAAAGGATTTGAGTCAAATCAGAAAATTTTTGAAAGAAAAAATCGGCTGATAAATAGTGAATAAGAGGGATTGAAGATGCAAAAGCAAATTTAGATTACTCTTCATCGCACCTCCAAATTACTTTGATTATGTAAAAACTGTACCTCATTATATTTAACCAAAGATCATGACAACAACCATTTGCATTTGCGGAGCAGGAACCATGGGAAGAGGCATTGCTCAGGTAGCGGCGCAAAGTGGTTTTAATACCATTCTTTTTGATGTAAATGAAGCGGTTCTTGCAATGGCACAAGCTTCTGTTCAAAACAATCTTCAATACCTGGTGGATAAAAATAAAATTTTACCAAAAGAAAAAGAGAATATTTACAGCCGCATAAAATTCACATCAGATATAAAAGAGTGTACAGCATTTGTAATTGTAGAAGCAATCATTGAAAAAGAAGACGCAAAAGTTTCTCTCTTTAATGAGCTTGCGAAATATAATAATGAAGAAGTAATTTTTGCCACAAATACCTCTTCACTTTCTGTTTCTTCCATGCAGAAAAAAATAATTTTTGCGGAAAGAGTTGTGGGCATGCACTTTTTTAATCCGGCTTATATTATGAAATTAGTGGAGGTAGTAAAAGGCGAACAAACAAATGAGGAAATGTTAAAAACAATTGTTGGTATTTGCAAAGAAATGGGCAAGGTTCCCGTCATCTGCAAAGATGCCCCCGGCTTTATCGTGAACCGTGTAGCAAGGCATTATTATTTGGAATCACTTAAAATTGTTGAGAAAGGAATTGCTTCATTCGAAGATATAGATGATATTTTAGAAAGCAGTGGTTTTAAAATGGGCCCATTCAGGCTGATGGATCTGATTGGAATGGATATCAATCTTGCCGTTACCAAAAGCATACATGATGCTTACGATAACGCTCCACGTTTTGAACCTTCTCCAATTCAAATAGAAAAAGTAAAAAACAATGAGCTGGGCAAAAAAACCGGAAAGGGATTTTATAATTACAAAAAATAAAAATGATAAATTAATTAATGAAGCCTACCACGTCGCAGATGAAGTTTTTAAAGGTGCAAGTAATTTACTGAAGTTGGCAACCTTGACATACAATAAAATAAAAAGGATAAATTAATTTACATTGCTTCTTAATTCATTTTAATTCATTGCAAATCCGGGAAATGGTACAAAAAAATTCTTTAGAAAACAGTACAGTTCAAAAAAAAATCCTGGTGACCGGAGGTGCAGGACTCGTTGGGAATGAGCTGATAAAACAATTACTTGCACAGGGCGAAAAGGTAAAGGCTATTTATCATACTACGCCTCTTTCTCTTTCTCACCCAAACCTTGAAATTGTACAATGTGATATTCTGGATGTTGTTTGTCTCAATGAAATAATGAAAGGAATTTCTCATGTTTATCATTCTGCTGCGCTCGTTTCTTATGATCCGAAGGACAAACAAAAACTTCTGAAAATAAATATTGAAGGAACTGCAAATGTGGTAAATGCCTGTATTGATGCCGGAGTATCGAAATTAGTACATGTTAGTTCTGTTGCGGCTTTGGGACGGATCAGAAATGGTGAAATGGTAAACGAAGAAATGAACTGGACAGAAGAAACAAGCAACAGTATTTATGGGAAGTCGAAATATTTTGGTGAAATGGAAGTGTGGCGTGGAATCGGGGAAGGCTTAAAAGCGGTCATTGTAAATCCTTCCTTAATACTTGGTGGAAATGATTGGGAAACCGGATCTTCAACAATTTTTAAAAGCGCCTATAATGAATTTAAATGGTACACAGAAGGGGTTTCCGGGTTTGTAGATGTAAGGGACGTAGCCACAGCAATGATCCTGTTAATGAATAGCGAAATCAATGCAGAACGTTTTGTTTTGAATGGAGAAAATTTATCTTACCGGGAAATATTTTCTTCGATAGCAAAATGTTTTGGCAAGAAGCCGCCTTATAAAAAAGTATCGCCTTTTT
>DATILZ010000593.1:0-6150 GCA_035475995.1 Hanamia sp.
AATCCTCAAGGAATCCTCTACCGCCATGATGTAATAAATGAAATGGAATATTTTGATGAAAAAGCAAAAGTAGAAGACCGCGATATGTGGTATAAAATTGCGCGCAAATATCGGATTGGGTACGTGCATACACCCTTATCCTTTTATAGGATTCATCATTCAAATATCAGTGCGAACATTCAATATATGAAAGAAGGGAATGAGTATTTTTTTAAAAAATATGAGGCCGAATTTCCTAAAGAAATTAAAACAGCGCGAATCAAACAACAACGTTTTTTTGCATACACCATGACTAAACAGTCTCCTACTCTTAAAACTCTTTTCAAACTGCTGCTAAATTATCAGTTTAACTGGCTTTATACAAAAGAGGTTATTCGCTGTCTTTTCCTGATGATAAAAATGAAAGTTCAGTTACAATGAAAGTTAAAGTCAATGCAAAAAAAAATTTACTCTTAATTATTGACAATCTGAAAAAAGGAGGTGCAGAAATATTACTAGCAGGAATCCTTCCTGATTTGAATAATAATTTTGAAGTGATCGTGGTCACGCTATCAGCAGAATGTAATTTTCATGAAAAAGAAATTCAATGCAAAAAAAGATATTCGTTAGGCTTTAAAAATAAATTTTCTATTCTTTTTTCCGTCTTTAAATTAAAAAAAATTATAAAAAAGCATCAGCCGTGTCTAATCCATTCTCATTTATTTTACAGTAGTTTAATTGCACGAATGGCTTGTCCCTCAAATATTCCATTAATTTATTCGGTACATGGCGAAATGAGCAAAAATGTTTTTAACAACAGTAAAATTTTTACTTTTTTAGAAAAAAAAACAATTAAAAAAAATCATTCTGTCATTACTGTTTCTGATACTGTTTTAAAAGATTACGAAAATATAATCGGAAAGCATAACCGAGCTTTTGTTTTAAAAAATTATATTTCAGACGTATTTTTTTCTAAAAGCCTTTCCAAAAATCCTGCCGGTTTACAATCAATAAAACTGGTAGCGGTAGGTAATATTAAAAAAGCAAAAAATTATGAATTTCTGATAGATGCGTTTGAGCATTTAAAAGGATACAGCATTTCATTGGATATTTATGGGCATGGCAATGAAAAGGATTTCGAAAATTTAGAAAATAAAATTTCAAAAAATAAATTACCGATTTATCTTAAAAATTCGACTGATAATATTCATGAAATATTGCGGAATTATGATTTGTATGTTTCCAGTTCTAAACATGAAGGTTTTGGAATTGCCGCTGTCGAAGCAATGGCATCGGGACTTCCTTTGCTGTTATCGGATTTGCCTGTTTTTCATGAAGTTACTTTTGATAATGCTTTGTTTTTTGATGCAATACATCCAATCTCTTTTGTGCATTTGATCAAAAACATTTTTGAAGGGAAATACGATCTGAGCCAACTTTCTAAAAACGGTATTGAAACAGCAAAGCAATACAGTAAACAAAGATATTTGGCGGATTTGTATTCTATTTATACTCAAATACTTGAATGATTTATTTTGGAAAGAACAAAAAACATACTCTTTATATCTTATGATGGAATGACCGATCTACTCGGACAAAGCCAGGTAATTCCATATCTCACAGGGCTTACAAAATTTGGATTTCAATTTACGATTTTAAGTTGTGAAAAGCCCGACAGATACGCCTTTAATAAAGATGAAATAGAAAAGGTGCTACATCCTTTTCCGATAAAATGGGCTCCCATCCGATATCATAAAAATCCGCAGGTATTTTCTTCTATTTATGATGTTTACAATCTGAAGAAAAAAGCAAAACAACTTCATTCCAGCGAGAATTTTGACCTCGTTCATACAAGGCCGGGAATCCCTGCATTAGTTGGTTTGTGGATGAAGAATCATTTTCAAATAAAATTCTTAAACGACGTCCGTGAATTTTATGCAGACAGCCGGATGGATGGCGAAATGTGGAATCAAAAAATTTTTTTTTATAGAAAAATATATCATTTTTTTAAGCGAAAAGAAAACGAAGCAATTGAAAAATCTGATGGCATTGTATGTCTGACTTATGCAGCCAAAAAAATAATTTTAAATACATCAGCGTATAAAAATGGGACTCCGATAGATGTAATTCCTTGCAGCGTTGATATGAAATTGTTTGATCCGGAAAAAGTGGATATTCCTTCAAAATTGAGATTGAAAGCAGAGCTGAATATTCATGAAAATGATTTTATTTTTAGCTATCTCGGTTCCGTTGGAAGCTGGTACCTTCTTGATGAATTAATGGATTTTTTTAAGATAATGAATGATAAAATCCCAAACGCAAAATTCTTATTTATTTCACCGGATAATCATGAAATAATCATGAGTGAAGCAAAAAGGGCGGCCCTGGATCAAACAAAAATCCTGATAAAAAAAGCTAAAAGAACCGAAGTGCCTGCGTTACTTTCTTTGGTAAACTTCTCAGCTTTTTTTATCAAACCTTGTTATTCGAAACAATCTTCCTCGCCCACAAAACATGCGGAAATAATGGCAATGGGAATTCCGGTAATTACCAATTCGGGGGTGGGAGACGTTGCAGACATTGTTGAAAAATACAAATCAGGATTAGTGATTGAAAATTTCGATAAACAAAATTTTGAATCAGCAGCAGATGCAATTGCAGCAGAAACTTATTTTGATAAAAATTCAATCCGTAGGGCTGCTTTTGAATATTATGATCTGGATGAGGCAGTAGAAAAATACCGTAAAATTTACCAGGAAATTATTCCATAATGATGAAAGAAGTATATGTAAATGAGAATCAGAATTCGTGATATTTCTTTATTTGCTGCTAAAAAAACATATTGTTCCTAATTAAAACCTCTTTCCTACTGCGTGATAAAACGGAATACCATCACTGATTACAACTTGTGTCAATCCGGCATCTTCCATCATTTCTTTTACCTGCTTTGCAGAAAATCTTTTTTCCAATCTTGTGCCAAAGCGATCTAATGTATCATTTCTAATCATAAAAAATGAGCGGTTTTGATAACCATGCAAGGGCATTCGTTTTGCAATTCTTTCAAATCCTAAAACATTAAAAAAACGTCCGGCCAAAACTAAAGGCATATAGAAAATAATAGCAAGAGCATCACAAACCAGATGCTTTATTTTTGCTGGAAGCCTGCTCACTATTTGTCTTATCAAATCACTCATTCTAAAAAGCGCTTTATAGACGGGACCGCGCCGGTCCAAATTATAATAAAGATACACGTAAAAATAACCTCCTCTTTTTACTTTTTTTACGCAGTCATTTAGTGCTTTTTTAGTATCAGGAATGTGATGCAGTACGCCAATGCTCATAACAAAATCAAAAGTTTCATCTGCAAATGGTAAAGTATCAATTGAGGCTTGAGATAACCTTACATTTTTGATATTGCCTAATAATCTATCGGCGGCAAAAATCGCCCGCGATGGGTCAACTGCTTCTATTAATGCAACTTTTGGGGCCAGATATTTTGTCCATCGACCTGTACCACAGCCAACATCCAACACATAGGTTGTTGCGTTTATCATTTCGTCATTTAAAATATCAAAGTATTCCTCTCCTCCTTTTTTTACCAAATCATCATCATGTTCAAAAAACTTTTGCCATTCATCTCCAAATTCTTTCACTACCTTTTTATCAATGTTTTTCCCGTTAATATCAAAAATATTAATCTGCCTGTTTTCTGTTTGAATGACGTCATCCACCGGCCTTGTAAATTCAGCTTTCATATTTCCCTGAGGTCCTTTTTAGAATTTGGCAAAATAAGTTTATTTAGATAATACAAATGAAATTTTTAAATTAATATTGCCTCCATGTCTAAAGGCAAATTGATTATTTCCCTTGATTTCGAGCTTTACTGGGGCGTGCGAGATGTAGTTAAATTAGAAGATTACAGAGAACAACTTTTGGGTGTAGAAAAAGTAATTCCCTTATTATTAAAAATGTTTGCCAGGTATGAAATAAACGCAACATTTGCAACGGTCGGGTTTTTATTTTTCGGCAGTAAATATGAGTTGCTTCAGCATTTACCTGTTGAAAAACCACATTATTCCAATTCAAGATTATCCCCTTACATAGGAGACTTTCATCTTGTTGGCCAAGACGAAAAACATGATCCATTTCATTTTGGAAGTAATCTCATTGAACAGATTAAAAATGCGGGGCAGGAAATAGGTTCGCATACATTTTCTCATTATTACTGCCTGGAAAAAGGCCAAACAAAAGAAGCTTTTGAGAGTGATTTAAATGCAGCAAAAGAGATCGCAAGGATTAAAAATATTAAAATGAAAAGTTTCGTTTTTCCAAGAAACCAATACAATGAAACCTATTTAAATATTTGCAAACAACACGGATTCACTTCATTTAGGGGAAATGAAAAGTCCTGGCTTTTTTCGTCTAAGTCACATGGATACGCTACAGTTTTTCGCCGTCCTTTCCGGCTTTTAGATTCGTATTTTAGTCTAAGTGGCCACAACTGTTACCCGACAAAGGAAATGAAAGAAAGTGAACTTATCAATATTCCTTCGAGCAGGTTTTTACGTCCTTACAATAAAAGATTAAAAGTCTTTGAAAATATGCGCTTAAAAAGAATTCAAAATAGCATGAATTATGCTGCCAGGCAAGGATTGAGCTATCATTTGTGGTGGCATCCTCATAATTTTGGAGTGAATATGGATGAAAATTTAGCTTTTCTTGACAAGATTCTCATTTATTATGAAAGATTGAAAAGGGAATTCGATTTCGAAAGTGTAAATATGCAACAATTATCTGAAGAGATAAACAATTGTAATGAATAAGAGAAAACTGGTTATCGTAGCGGGAAAAGGTACTTCAACAGCTATTCTTTATAATTCGTTGAAAAATGAATATGATATTGCGGCGGTAATTCTTGAAGAACCAGTTGACAGAAAACAATTCATAAAAAAAAGAATTAAAAAATTAGGTGCCTGGCAGGTTTTCGGGCAAATTTTATTTCAATTTTCCATTGCAAAATACCTGCAATTCACTTCAGTAAAAAGGAAGAAAGAAATCCTGCGGAAATATGATTTAGAGGATACTCCGCTACCAAAAAATAAAGTAATAAATATAAAAACGATCAATGATTCACGGTGTAAAGATCTTTTAAAAGAATTGAAGCCGGAACTCGTGATTGTCAATGGTACCAGGATCATTTCTAAAGACATTTTAGATTCCATTCCCGAAAAGTTTATTAATATTCATACCGGCATCACTCCAAAATACAGAAACGTTCATGGTGCTTATTGGGCAATAGTAAACGACGATTTGGAAAATTGCGGGGTTACTGTTCATCTTGTTGACACCGGTATTGATACCGGCAATATTATTTATCAGCAAACGATCAAAGTAACTAAAAAGGATAATTTTTCTACTTATCCGATTCTTCAATTAGCAGAAGGAATAATTATTTTGAAAAAAGCTATAGACGATATTTTTTCAAACAATCTTCAGTTGAGAAAAAATAATTTAGACAGTAAAATGTGGTATCATCCTACATTTTGGCAATATCTGTATTACAGAAGCGTTTTAAAAAAAAAATAAATTGTATTTATGCCTTCCCGTTTCCTCATTATCGGTGCAGGATTTTCTGGTGCTGTATTGGCTCATGAACTTACCAAAAATGCTGATTGCCATATTGATATTTGGGAAGAAAGAAATCATGTAGCTGGAAATTGCCACACATCGAAAGATGAAGAAACAGGAATAATGGTCCATAGATACGGACCTCATATTTTCAATACAGATAAAAAGGAAATTTGGAATTATGTAAATTCATTCACTGAATTTTATCCTTATGTTCACAGGGTAAAAGCGATGTTCAATGGAGATGTTTATAATTTCCCGGTGAATCTGCTTACTTTAAATCAGTTTTTCAAGACAACGTTTACTCCTAAATCTGCACGGGAATTCTTACAAGCAGTAAGTTATAAAAATATACCAGATCCGAAAAATTTTGAACAGCAGGCTCTTTCTTTTATGGGAAAAGAATTGTATGAAGCTTTTTTTTATGGCTATACAAAAAAACAATGGGGATGCGAACCTGTAGAATTGCCTGCTTCTATTTTAAAGAGAATTCCGGTCAGATTTAATTATGAAGATAATTATCATAATAATATTTTTACAGGA
>DATILZ010000594.1:0-2361 GCA_035475995.1 Hanamia sp.
AGTTGAAATAAAATTTGAAAAGCAGCCAAAATAAAAAAGAGATAAAACGCTAAAATTTTGGTTTTATCCTTTTGGTTTATTCAATGCAAAAACGGTATAAGTCAATACAGACAAGCTTTTAATCAAAAAAAATAAAAATAATCTGTAAGTATCAAAAAAAAATAAAAGTGAAGCAGCAGAAATAAAAGATGCAAAAAACTGAAAATAAAAAGGTGTTTTTCTAAAAATAAAAATACGCAAAAGCCGCAAAAAATTTTTTCAATATTTAATTAAAGCGTATTTTAAATGCATATTTACAGGTATAAAACGCAACAAAAGAATCGTTATAAATTTTATTGAATTGCGCTTTTATATTGAGAAACGTAATCATTATCATAGAAGTGTAGTTTTTTAGTAAAAAACCGCACAATTCACTGTTTGCATGCAACATACTCCGCATTTTCTTATTTATTTTACAATCTAACACCGGTTATTTATGATCAAATCTGAAAGGCACGCATTTATTCTTCACCAGGTAAACCTCCACAATAAAATATTATGCACAGATTTGTGTAAGCAAATAAATGTATCCGATGATACCATCCGGCGCGATATCCAGCAACTTGCAGATGAAGGCCGTTTGATAAAATTTCATGGGGGCGCTTTATCGCCTTCTTTCCATCATGGTGATGATCCATCCAAAGTCACCTATGCATATCAGCAAAAAAAAGTAATAGCGCAAAAAGCAACTTCATTGATTAAAGACGGCATGTTTGTATTAACTACCGGAGGAACAACCATTATCGAAATGGCAAAGGCATTGCCGCTGGAATTGCATGCTACATTTATTTCAGGAAGTATTCCCGCCCTTGCAGAATATATGCTTCATCCTAATATCGAAGTGATTGCTATTGGTGATAAAGTATCCAAACATTCTAAAATAACGGTGGGAACTGAAGCCATTATGAGATTAAAAGAGTTAAAAGTTGATATCTGTATCCTTGGTATTTCTGCTATTAATCCTGAAAATGGCGTGTCTGATAATGATTGGGAAGTTGTGCATGTAAAAAAAGCCATGATCGAATCTTCCAAAAAGCTTGTTTGCCTCACTATTTCAGAAAAACTGAATTCACAACAACCACTTCAGGTTTGCGACAGTAAAAGAATTGATACATTGATTACTGAATTACAGCCGGATCACCCACTGCTGCAGCCATATGTACAGGCTGGGATAAGGGTAATATAATAATTACATTCATACCTGGATTTTTAAATGTGTGAAGCAAAGCTTCTTTGTTATTGGTAATGTTTTGAGTAATTGCTTATGTGACCACTTCTCATTCTAATGATAATGATCCAACCCACAGGTATAAAGCTTCACATGAAACAGAAACCAAAGTATTTGTTTCTTTACTGGCACTTCAAATCCTCAGCTTTTTCTTTTAATATCATCATTGCCGGGCTGTGAATATGAAGGCGGATCGCTGGCCGGAAAAGTTTCATCTAACTCCCTATCAATTTTCTTTTCTACTTTTTGTTTTTCTTCTTTAGTTTCTTTATTTTTTTCCTCATACTTTTTATCCTGATCTTTTTGTTTCGGGTTCATAGTTTACGTTTTAATCGGTATTTAAAGTAATTGTTCCTGATTCTGCGATCAAAAACAATGCCCCCAATTCAATTGGATCTTGAACTTTCTTTACTTTTCTATTATATTATTTCTGTTATATTATTCGGAATTTAATACCCGACTCAAAACAATTCAGGCCCTTTCAGATTCGGATAAGGAACTTTTCCCAAATGCGTGTATGCCTTAGCCGTTACTTCTCTTCCACGGGATGTGCGCATGATGAATCCTTCCTGGATCAAAAAAGGCTCATACACTTCTTCCAAAGTTCCCGCTTCTTCGCCAACAGCAGTAGCGATCGTTGTGATTCCAACCGGACCGCCTTTAAACTTATCAATGATGGTGCTCAAAATACGGTTGTCCATTTCATCCAAACCATATTCATCCACATTCAATGCTTTCAGTGCATGCTCCGTTATTTTTAAATCAATTACTCCATTAGAAAGTACTTGTGCAAAATCGCGGACTCTTCTTAATAAACCATTGGCGATTCTCGGCGTGCCGCGGCTTCTTCCTGCTATTTCTGTTGCCGCATCAGAAGTGATTTTGGTTTTTAAAATGGTACAGGAACGTAAAATAATTTTTTGCAAAGTAGCCGTATCATAATATTCAAGTCTCGATTTTATTCCAAACCTGGAAAGCAATGGCGCTGTAAGCAAACCGCTCCTGGTGGTCGCGCCAATCAAAGTAAATGGATTCAGGTTGATTTGTACGCTTCTGGCATTGGGGCCGGTATCTATCATGATATCGATGCGATA
>DATILZ010000595.1:0-9277 GCA_035475995.1 Hanamia sp.
GGAAGTTATAGGTGATAAAGAATCTTTTGCCGAATGGATTCACAGCCCGCTTATTTCTCTTGGCAATAAAACGCCCCTTGATTTTTTAGACACTTCGTTCGGGATTCAAATGGTTACTAAATTATTAGGCAGGTTAGAGCAAGGTGTTTATTCATAAAATATCCAATTTTTAATGGAATTATATCGAATAACACAGCGGGAATTTTCTGAAGATATTACAGGAAACGGCGCACGCCTTTTTGGCGGACGTTGGAACAGTGAAGGTTTTTTTGCTCTTTATACTTCGTCTTCCAGATCATTAGCTTTATTGGAAACACTCGCACATACACCGGCTAAAATGCTCAGTGTAAGAGTTTATCATCTCATTACTTTATCTGTTCCTGACAATTTACAAACGCAAAAAATTTCTGTAAAAAATCTTCAACCTGACTGGGATGCAGCTGACACAAGGCCTTTTACTCAAAAAATGGGAGATTCATTTCTTACAGAAAAAAAATACCTGCTGATGGAAGTGCCAAGTGTGATGATGCCTGAAGAAATTAATTATGTAATCAATCCATTGCATAAAGATATGAAGCAGGTAAAACTAGTCAGTAAAAGGAGAATTTACTTTGATAAAAGAATCAATTTATAGCTGCAATTGGATGCATCGTTAAAAAGGATTTCAGAAATTTTTCAGCTTTCTCTTTTCCCTTCCAGCAACAATTTCAATGCATGATCGAAATTGCCGGCGGCAGTAACTTCTCCAGAATTCACAAAGAAAATTTCATCGGCATTCTCAATCGTATTGAGACGATGAGCGATAATAACTTTTGTGGTAGATGCAGGTAATTTTTGCAAGATATCTTCCAATAATTTTTCAGTGATCGTATCAATGTTCGCAGTTGCTTCATCCAAAATTAAAAGGTCCGGTTTACGCAAAACGGCTCTGATAAAAGCAATGAGTTGCTTTTCACCAAGACTCATAGAATCGCCGGAAGAAATGATTTTGGTGTCTAAACCATTTTCAAATCTGCTCACTAAATTATCCAGTCCCTCTCCTTCTAAAATATTATTTAACTGCTCTTTGTCTAATTTTTTATACGCTTCATTTCCATACAAAATGTTATCGCGAATAGTTCCATTGAACAAAAAGGGCTCTTGCAAAATGAAGCCGATTTTTTTACTGAGTTCCGAGGCATCATAACTTCTTAAATCTTTTCCGTTTAAAAAAACTTCGCCTTCTGTCGGATCATATAATCTTGCGATCAGCGAAGCAGTTGTTGTTTTTCCACCACCTGTCGGGCCAACAAATGCATAGGTTTTTCCCTTCTCAAGATCTAAATTGATATGATGCAAAACTTTTTTCCCATCAGGATACTGAAAAGAAACATCTTTAAAAATTAATAAAGGTGCATTTGGAATTTTAATCGCATGGCTTTCGATTTTCTTCGCCAAATTCGATTCGAGGTTTAAAATAATCGAGATGCGATCCCAAGCGGCCATCGCTGTTTGAAAACTTGCCCAAAGTGTTGCCAGTTGCCGCAAAGGCTGGTAAAAATATTGTACATAGGCAATGAAACTGATCAGCAAACCAATAGAAAAATTGCCGATAGAAATTAAATAAATTCCAAAAGCAAGAACGATCAGTTGAGCAATATTGGAAAACAATGTAAAGACCGGAACAAAAATATTATTGACCAAACCTGCGCTGACAGAAGCTTTGTAATTGGTAAGGTTTGCAGAATTAAATTTGTTCCTGAAATAATCCCTTCTGTTGAATGCAACAATCGTTTTAAAATTCCCCAGGCTTTCCTGAATTTCAGCGCTCAATCCGCCAGTACTTTTTAAACTTGCTGCATTCTTCTTTTTTACAACAGGCGAAATAATTTTTACAAAAATTAAAATAAAAACTGCAGGTATCAAAGCGGCAGCGCCAAGTTCTACATGAATGGCCAAAAGAAATATTGCTGCGCCAAGCATCATGAAAATGCTGTCCACAAATTGAAGCAATGATTGAGAAAAAAACTGGTTTACTTTATCAGTATCGTTGTTAATTCTCGAGATTAAATCGCCTGCTTTATTTTGGTTAAAAAAAGCAACGGGCAGACTTTGAATTTTATTAAAAACGGCATTACGCAAGCTATACAACATCCGCTGCCCAATGCTTCCCATTATTTTTGTTTGCAAATAATCGGTAGCCGCAGAGATAATATAAAGGATAAACAAAATTCCTGTGAATGTCAGCAAGCCGCGATAAATTTTTGTCTGAATATAATGATCAATTGTATAGCCGATCAGGTAAGGTGTAAGCATGGCAATGCCGGAATTCACAGCCATCACAATAAACGCAATGATCAGATTCCTTTTTTCTTCCTTCATAAATTGCAACATTTTTTTCAGTGCTGCTTTTGTGGAAGTTTTGTGTTCTATGTTTAGATTGTAATCCATAATTTATGCTTCTATATCCGTTGTACTTTTTTGTGAATGATATATCTGTACATATTCCGGCGAGTGTTGCATTAAATAATCATGCTTTCCTCTTGCGATCAGTTCTCCTTCCATGATCACAATGATCTGATCATAATCTTTTATTGGTTCAATCTTTTGCGTTATTGAAACGAGTGTTATATCCGGATAATTATCTTTTACATTTCGGGAAATTTTTTCTTCTGTTAATGGATCTACCCTTGCCGTAAAATCATCCAGCAATAATACTTTTGGATTGATTGCTAAAGCTCTTGCCAACATGATCCGTTGTTTTTGTCCGCCTGAAAGGCTGGAACCCCGCTCAGAAACAATAGTTTCCAAACCCTGTGGAAGTGTTTTGATAAAGTCATTTAACTCAGCAGTATCAATTGCTTTTTGCAAATCCTCTTCCGTTACTTCAGAATTAAAAGCAATGTTTTCGCGAAGCGTCATATTGAAAATAATGCTATCCTGGAAAACGAGACCGATCTGCTTCAAAAGTGCATCCCTGTTGTAATCTGTTATGTTTACATCATCATAAAAAATTGCTCCTTCAGTTGGCTTTATTAGAGTAGTGAGTAAATAAAATAATTGTGTTTTTCCTGCAGCGGTCGGACCAATAATTGCGTTCTTTGTGCCACCATTTATCTTAAAAGAAATATTTTTTAATGCAGGATTTTCACCGTAGAAAACGCTTACATTCTCTAAATTGATATTTCCTTTTATTTGTTTATTTACTGAGCCTTTATCCACAAAGTCAGGAGATTCTAATGTAGCATGAATACGCTGATAAGACGCAGAAGCACGCGCAATCACATTGCTCATAAAACCGATCATAATTATTGGAAAAATCAGAATAGCTATGTAGCTGTTAAAAGCAGCGAATTCTCCCAAAGTCATGCTGCCTGTGATCACAAAATGACCACCAACACCAAGTACAGCAAGGCGCGCAAGATTTGAAGTCAAAACAATAATTGGGATAAGCGTGGCAAATAATTTCAAAATAGATAAGCCCAGATTTTTTGCCTCACCACTGGCATCTATGAACTTATTGTACTCAGTAAATTGAGCATTCAACACTCTTATAAGTGCCGCACCTAAAATACTTTCGTTAATTACTTTATTAAGCCAGTCAATTACTTCCTGGGTTTTTCTGAATAATGTTTTTACTTTTTTAAAGATAAAAATAAAAGTGCCTGCAATAATGGGAATAATGAGTAAAACCAATAAACCCAATCGCAAGTTGAGATTCAACAATAAGATACTGGCGCCAATAATCAGTATTAAAGAAGAAACGATGGAAACGATAGCCTGGGCCACAAACATTTTTATTGCGTCCACATCAGAAGTAAGATTCGTAAGAAGCTTGCCGGGAGTGGTTTCCTGAATGTAGGCATAATCCTGCTCTGAAATTTTTGAGGAAAGCTTTTTTCGCATATCCCGTGCTACTCTTTCAGAAGCAAAAGTCTGAATGATACTTTGAATATATGAGAAAATAAAAATGAGAATTGCGACAATCAAAAACCATGTAATGATTCTCTGCATATTGAAAGTTCCTTTTGCAAAATCATCAATGCCGAATTGAATAATTTTTGGAATAACGAGGTTGAGCCCGTTGCTCAATAATGCAAAAAATAAAAGCGCACTGATCATTCCTGAATAAGGTTTCAGGATTTTGAAAATATTTGCTTTTGGCGGTTTCTGTTTTTTTTCTTTAGAATTCATTCACCTTGTTTTTTCAATAAGAAAAGAAATTTCTTATGTGATCAACACTTTAAAAATTTAAGAGGACAAAAGTAATCTGAAATATTTTTTAAAGAACATACCTTTTCGGCCAATGGCGGAATCGGGGCGGTAAAAATAATTTGCTGAAAGAGCAACATCCGGAGCAGTTCCTAAACTTCTTTAATCCAACTGGCTTCATATCTGACCAAAGCTTCTTCCATTTGCCTAAAAATTTTTTCTTTTAAAAAAGAAACATCTTTCATTGTTAAACCCTCTGTAGATGTTTGAGAAAGATAGACTCCACGGCACTTTCCGGGATTTAAAGAAAATATGCTTTTATAATTGAGGCGATCATACGTATCTAAAAATAAAATCGGCTGAATTGGTTTTTGAGTTTCAATTGCAATTTTAAAAGCACCATCATAAAAACTCTTTAAGGGATGATGCGTCATATTAAAAGTTCCTTCCGGACAAATAAAAACGGAGATTTTTTTATGAATAAATCCAATTAATTTGTGAATGCTTTTGGATCGTGCGACTGGATTATTGCGTTCAACAGAAACCGTACCCCTTCTATAAATTGATCCAAAAACAGGAATTTTATTCATTTCAGCTTTTCCTAAAATGCGGATATGCTGTTTTCTGATCACTTTCATCATCATAGGAATATCAAGGTAAGAAATATGATTGCTTACAAAAATATATTCAGCATTTTTATTAAACGGTTCTTCATAAATATTCCAGTGCTTTATACCAAGCATTAAAAAAAAAGCATCTGCCCAAAATCGGGAAAATTTATAAATAAGATTTCCGCCTTTAATAGGTTTTTCTAAAAAAGCCCATACAAATAAAGGCAGTAAAATGAACATCCACAATAAAAAAACAGCAAAGCCATATAAACTGAAACAAAACCTGAAAATCTTTTTAAACCTGTTCATTCATTAATTTTGATGTGCGAAAGTAAAAAAAGGACTTTTAATTTCACAAAAGCATTATCTTTTATATATTGGGTTGCAATCTTTTATGAAAAAAAACACAAAATCCTCGTTTTAATATAATTTAATAACTGAAATCACTTCAAATTCCCTTACATTTGCACTCCAAAAAAATGGGAAAAGTATGTTTGCTATAGTAAAAATCGCGGGTCAGCAATTTAAAGTAACGCCAGGCCAGAGTTTATATGTACCACATCTTGCAGGAAAACAAGGTGATGAGGTTGAATTTTCTGAAGTGCTTTTGCATGACAATGATGGAAAGGTTTCTGTCAATGGCGATGCGGCTGTAAAAGTAAAAGCAGAAATCGTAAACGAATTGGTGAAAGGTGAAAAAGTGATTGCTTTTAAAATGAAAAGAAGAAAAGGCTTTAGAAAAAAACATGGCCATCGCACTCAATATACTCATATTAGAGTAACAGAAATCGCATAGGCATTACCGTTATAATGAAATGAAAATTGATTTCATTTCAATTTGATCAATTTTAATTAAAAAATCATGGCACATAAAAAAGGTGAAGGTTCAGTAAAAAACGGACGTGATTCACAAAGTAAAAGATTAGGTGTAAAAATTTTTGGCGGCCAGGCTGCTACTTCAGGAAATATTATTCTTCGGCAGCGCGGAACAGTTTATCATCCCGGAAAAAATGTAGGACTTGGCAAAGACTTTACCATCTTTGCAACCACTGATGGCGTGGTAGAATTCAGGAAGACAAAAGGAGATAAAACGATCGTTTCTGTCAATGCTTCAGAAGCATCTGCATAATTTTTTTTCAAATAAGTTTTGGCAGTTAACAAAAAGTTTTTATTTTTAGTTTTTATTTACTAACAATTAAATTCTAAAAACAATGGCAACTGCAAAAAAAGCCGCTCCTAAAAAAGCTGCTGCAAAGAAAGCTGCACCTAAAAAGGCTGTCGCTGCAAAAAAAGCCGCTCCTAAAAAAGCCGCTGCAAAAAAAGCCGCCGCTCCTAAAAAAGCCGCTGCAAAAAAAGCTGCTCCTAAGAAAAAATAAATTATTTTTTCTTGCAGATAATTCCAAGTCCCGAGATTTCGGGACTTTTTTTATGTCATCTTGAAATGCAGTATCTATAGGTATTTCAGCAATTTATTCTACAAAAATATTTTCAAATTTAAATCTGCCGGCTTCAAATTTTTTATTTTTACTACAATGAATAATAAGGAAATCGCCCATCAGTTTTCATTACTTTCCAAACTGATGGACATACATAGTGAAAACAATTTCAAAGCAAAAACATATTCAGTAGTTGCTTATAAAATCAGCCAACTAACGGTAGACCTACAAACGCTTTCTGAAGAAACTATTTCTAAAATAAATGGAATAGGCGATGCAGTTGCAAAAAAAATTATGGAAATTTTATCGACAGGAAAAATGAAACTTCTTGAAGATTTAATTTTAAAAACACCGGAAGGCATTTTTGAAATGTTAAAAATTAAAGGACTTGGCCCGAAAAAAATTTCTTTGATCTGGAAGGAAATGGGCATTGAAAATATCGGTGAACTTTTATATGCATGTAATGAAAACCGTTTACTTCTTTATAAGGGATTTGGAAAGAAAACGCAGGAAAATGTTATCGAATCAATTGACTTTTACTTGCGGCAGCAAGGAAGCTTTTTATTTGCGCAGGTAGAACAACTTGCAACCGATCTTGAAAGCTTTTTGCAAAAGATCTTCTCATCAAAAAAAGTAAAATTATCAGGAGATGTTTCACGACATGCCGAAACAGTTGATGTGCTTGAATATGTAATTCTTTTTTCTGAAAAAATAATTGTAGAGAAATTAGAACCTTTAAATGAATTCACATTTTTAGAAAAAGGAGATGATTCCATTTTGTACAAATACAATGAAGGGATAAAAGTGAAATTATATCCGGCAGATGCAACTCAATTTGTAAAAAAGATTTTTGAAACGACCGGCTCAGCAGATTTTGTTTCTGCGTTTGAAAAAGAATATCCGCATGTTAATTTTTGCAATGCAGGAAATGATACAGACATTTTCAAACAAGCTGGAATCGAATATATTCCTGCATTTTTAAGGGAAAGCAATACTATTATTTCAGTTGCTGCTGCAAATAAGATCCCGGAGGTTATTCAGTCGGATGATATAAAAGGAATTATTCATTGCCACAGTAACTGGAGCGATGGAATTAATACGATCGAACAATTGGCTTTGGCATGTATCAAAAGCAGAAAAGAATATTTAGTGATAAGTGATCACAGCAAAGCAGCAAATTATGCGCACGGCTTGAATGAGGAGCAAATCAAAGCACAGCATCAGTTGATAGATGAGCTGAATAAAAAACTAACTCCATTCAAAATATTTAAAAGTATTGAAAGCGATATTCTCGGTGATGGAAGCCTCGATTATAGTGATCCGGTACTTTCCACTTTCGACCTGGTGATTGCTTCTGTACATTCAAATTTAAAAATGAATGAAGAAAAAGCAATGGGGCGTTTATTAAAAGCAATTGAAAATCCTTACACAACAATTCTGGGGCACATGACCGGAAGACTACTGCTTAGCAGGAAAGGGTATTCTGTGGATTATAAAAAAATTATTGATGCCTGTGCAACCAACAAGGTTGTAATTGAAATTAATGCACATCCCCGCAGGCTCGACATGAGATGGCAATGGATTGAATATGCACTATCAAAAAATGTTTTACTATCAATAGATCCTGATGCGCATTCAATACCTGAATTTGAAAACACGCGCTATGGCGTTCTTGTTGCACAAAAGGGGATGGTAACTGCTAAAAATAATTTAAGCAGTTTTAGTTTAAACGAGTTTGAAAATTATTTAGCTGCTAACCGTAAATGGTAAAATAACAATGCGCGGTATTTGTTTGCCGGCCAATTTATTTTCGTTTATACATACCGTTATCACATATGTAATTTCAATTCGGCAATTCTTTATGTTCTTATTATAGAAACGAATAAGAATCTTTAGTATTTGTAGCTTTACTGTCAGGCCCATAAGTTAAGAATTATTCAGAAGAGACAGGAACATACACTGGTAGTTCTACAAAGAAACAAGTCCATTCTCCTTCTTTTGTTTCAAACCAAATTTTACCATTCAGTGTTTCAACAATTCCTTTGCACATGGCAAGGCCAAGGCCAGTTCCAGAGGTTTTGGTTGTAAAATTTGGAGTAAATATTTTATTGATCATTTCAGGTTCGATTCCATTTCCATTATCCTTAACCGAGATCACAACTTTATCATCAAACAACTCACTCTTAATTTCTATCATGATATGCCTGTAATCCGGAACGGATTGTACCGCGTTTTGAAGAAGATTCGTAAACAAACGGTTTATTTGGGTTTTATCTGCTTCAATTAATATTTCATCAGAATACAAATCATATTCAACATTCACTTCATCATTTGTAGAATAAAGGGTAATTGAATTTTTCAGCATCTGGTTAATATCAAAAACCTGTTTTTTGGTGTTCCCGATCTTTGCAAACTGCGCAAAGTCGCCTGCTATTTGTGACAAATGTTCTATTTGTTCCAATAAAATACCGGCAACATATAATGAAATGTTTTTAACATCGGCTGAGTTCTTATCTATTGCCATCTGTAAATATTGCAGATTCAATTTCATGGGTGTCAACGGATTTTTTATTTCATGTGCTACCTGCCTTGCCATTTCGCGCCATGCGCCTTCTCTTTCGCTCCTGGCAAGCATTTGAGCACTCACGTCCAGCTTTTTTACCATCTTGTTATATTCCTGAACCAACTCCCCTATTTCATCTTTCCTGTTCCAGGTTATTTCTTCATTCCCGGTTTCAAGATTGATCTTTTTCATCTTATCGCTGATCAGAGAGAATGAACTGGTAATCCGGTTAGTAATAAATAATGCTATTATTCCTGCAACTAAAAAAATAAAAGCATTCAGGTTAATGATGGTAACAAGAAAGTTTGAAATCTCATCCTGCAATTTATTTTGTGATTCAAAATAAGGAATATTCAGATAGGCATATTCTCTTCCTGATTCGTCGCGCACCGGCAAATAATTGCTCAGATACTGAAGACTTCCTATTTTTTGCTCCTGAAAAAATTGAATATTTTTTAATTTATTTAAATGATAAA
>DATILZ010000596.1:0-2598 GCA_035475995.1 Hanamia sp.
CATTTCTTGGAAGAGAAATCTGCCGTCCACAACCAAAGTGTGAAATCTGTTTGATGAACCCCGTTTGTGCTTATTATAATGGCTGGCTAGGAGAGCGCTGAAAGTTCATAGCTGCGAGTTGATGAAACAATCAAAATATATTCTGCTGATCTTAAAATAATCGGTTCTCAAGTAATATTAACGGAAAATTTATTCCTTTATAATAATACAAAACAATATACTAACTCATCTTTCGTTTTTCTATTGTTTTACAGTGGTTTTTTTGCAAATGCACATTTGCAAAGAATCTGATAAAAGCAAGTATTCTCAAAAATAATTTGAGAAGTTGTATCCTAAATTCAAAAATGAAAACCGTTGAAAAATCATCTGCTGATTTTTTTATTATTCATCTTTCTGAGCCCGCTTGCAAAAGGCCAGGATGTTATAAGGCAGGTTTCCTGTTTTGATACAACCATGAAATCGCAGGCGGATAGTATTAAAAAAGAAATGGCCAGCCGGGGATTTATTATGGTGAGAGAAGCTTCGATGACGATGGAAAGTGGCTATGAAATGCCGGTAATTGTTCCCCTTACACAAGGAACCTGGTATCAGTTTGTTTTTATCGGCGATCTTTCATCCAAACTTTATGAGGTGCGGATGTATGATTATAATGAAAAGCAGGTAGTGTATGAAAAACATTACGGCGATGGAATGGAAAGTAATGTGATTAGCTTTTCATACATTCCTCAATTCACAGAATACCATATTATAAAACCAGTACAGCTAAATAAAAAGAAGAAAAAAGGAATTTGCGGCTATGTGATCATGTTCAAAAAAGTAAAGTAATTTTTAGTAATAAATTTTTCTAGAAGCGTATGTTTTGTTATAAAATAAATAGAAAAAACAGTTATTACTTTATTTACGGTTTTCCTGCTATGCCTTCTTTTTAGCAGTTTTCTTCTTTTCTGCAAGCCACTTATTTATCGGAGAATCTTTTTTCGTGTGTTCCTCACTGTTATATTCTGTATCCACCGCATACTCGTCGTGATGCTTTATCAGCAACCAACTGTTATCTTCTTTTCCTTTTAATTTTACCAAAACAAATTCACCTTTCAGTTTTTTTCCAAACAACCGGAATTTGAAATCACCGGATTTTAATCCAGCCCTCAAATTTTTTTCTGCAATCTCGCGTGGAGAATTTGCGAGGTCGCCATAAGTACCGTTATCCCATATCTCGACAATCCCTGCGCCATAATTTCCTTCCGGAATCACCCCTGTAAAATCTTTATAATCATAAGGATGATCTTCCACCATCATTGCAAGTCTTTTGTCTTTCGGATTCATAGAAGGTCCCTTTGGTACAGCCCAGCTTTTCAAAACGCCATCCAGTTCGAGCCTGAAATCGTAATGCAACCGTGATGCCTTGTGGCGTTGCACTACAAAAATTAATTCAGATTCAGATTCTTTTATTTTGCCCGCTGGTTCCGAGGTCTCTTTGAAATTCCTTTTTTTATTATAGAGTGTTAATGCCATCAGGATGCTTTTTTACGTTTTACTTCCAGGCTTGCCTTCAATTGTTCCATCAGGTCTTTTGTACCACCATGAACTACTTTCATCTGCGGCACTTTGATCTTTTTACCTTTAGCTTTAGCTTCAATGATTTTTAGTAACTCATCATTATAATTGTCTTTATATTTTGAAACATCAAATTTTCCGGTGAGCTGGTCTATCAAAGTAATCGCCATTTTTAGTTCTGCTGGTTTTACTTCTGTATTTTTAGGAAGATTTAATTCGTTCGGATCTCTTATTTCCTGTGCGAATCTTATTTTGTTTAAAACAATCACGTTGTTATCCGGCCGCAGGATTGCAAGCGCTTCTTTGTTGCGCATTACAAAAGTAGAAACACCTACTTTTTTTGTTTTTTTTAATGCTTCGAGTAATAATGCATACGGCCTTGTACCTGATTTATCCGGTTCCAGGTAATAAGGCGTTTCATAATAAAGGCTGCTGATTTCATCCTCTTGTACAAAATCAGAAATCGAAATAGTTTTTGTTTTTTCAGCTGCTACCGCTTCAAAATCTTTTTCATCCAGAACTACGTACTCATTGTCCATTTTGTAGCCTTTTACAATATTAGCCCACGGAACTTCTTTGCCTGTGTTTTCATTTACACGCTGGTATTTAATATGTGCATGATCCTTTTTATCAAGCATATCCAGATCAAGGTTACTTGTTTGTGTGGCGCTGTAAATTTTTACCGGGATATTTACTAATCCAAAACCTATGGCGCCTGTCCAGATTGGCCTCATACTGATTATTTTTAATGATTTAAAAAAATATAACCTGAAAATCTGTGCCTTTTTTTAAATAGCTTGAAAAGTGCATGAGCAGGCACATTATCTTATTATACGTTTGGTAAATGAGGAATTTATTCTACACGAAAAAAAGAAAACAGAAAGTTTCGATATTTGTCGTTTTACTGTATTTAATCAATTTTGTAGAAAAAGATAAGGTAATAGGGTCGATTCATTTAGAATCGAATTATTACTAAGGTTAATAAGGTTTTAATTATATGGTTTTAGAAAAACAGCTTCTATATTATTATTTTGTAACAGAATC
>DATILZ010000597.1:0-12705 GCA_035475995.1 Hanamia sp.
AAAATGATGATACTGAATGGAACGGGAAGTCCGATATCAGTGGAATTTTTTTCAAATGTATTACTCATCAAATGGGTAACATAACTTTCAAAAAAAGCAGCGACAATAAAAAAAGGTATCAGACTGACACAAATCTTTATAGCATCTTTTGTAGCGCGCAAAAAGGATTCTTTACGGCTGAAGGTTCCTGGAAACAACCATCCTGTTCCTAAGATAATCCCTGCACAACTGGCAATTACGATAGATGAAATTTCAATCGTTCCATGGATCCAGATTACCAAAACCGATTGCCAGCCAAGTCCCTGTGAGAAAAATATATATTGAAAACAGCCAAGCATCACACCATTGGTCCACATAGAAAATATAGTTCCTATTCCAAATAAAACACCAAAGATCACCGTCTTAAAAGCCACACTGATGTTGTTGTATGCAATACGAACAAACATTGAAAACGGATTGCTGTCTTTGTAAACCCCAAAAGGATCTCCTTTTTGAATAGATGAAATCGTTTCATCATAATAACCAGGCTGTACCCTATGATTAAAAAACTGGCGTGCAAAATCCGGATCGTTTGTTGAAGAAATAACACCAATCGAAACAAATGAAACAAACAAAAGAAAAGTGAATAAAAAAACTTTATGATACTTTCTGAATAACAAAGGCAATTCGTATTTCCAAAAAAGAATGGCGCGGGAAAAATTTTGTTTTTTATTCTGATAAATACTTTGATAAATATTTGCCGCCAATCCATTGATCCATCGTGTTGCTTTGCTTTTTGGGTAAAACGTTTTTGCATACGAAAGATCGTCCAATAATGTAACAAAACGATCGGCCATTTCATCCGGGTCTTTGGTTTCCTCGTGTTGATAGGTATTCCATTTATCAACATTTTTTTTTATAAATCTTGCTTCACGCATACAATAAAATTAAAAACACACAGTTCTTTCATGTCACAGCAGAATAATGTTTCTTTGAAAAAACTTTCCAAATAGAAACAATTTAATGATTAAAAAAAAGAAAATAGTAATTTTTATTTTTAAATAATAAATTGCCGTCGAATGCCGCTGATACAAATAGAAACACCTTTTAATATTGACCTCGAATTTGAAATTGCAGAAGCACATAAAAGACTTTTTGCTTACCTGATCGACTTTACTATTTTGCTTTTATTCTTTGTGAGCATGAAATATTTTTATTATGGCGGCTTTAATCTGGCATCCACTGAAGCGCTCAAAAGCCACGTAGGCCTTGATATTCTCACGATTTCAATTCCCATGCTATTGTATTCACTGGTATGCGACGTAATGCTGCACGGGCAAACAATTGGTAAAAAGCTCCTGAATATCCGCGTGATAAGCCTGGATGGTGGCGAGCCTTCACTGAGCCAATATATCGTACGTTGGATGTTTAAGGTTTTTGAGTGGCCTTTCTTTTTTGGATATACCTTTTTTAGCCTCCAAAGCATTATGGCATATATTATTATTACCGCATTCTGGGGTGTGGTGGTTTTAATATTTATTGCTGTTAGTAAAAAAAATCAGCGGCTGGGAGATATTGCCGCCAACACTGTTGTAGTAAATACTAAATCTCCGTTTTCAGTAAATGATACCGTTTTCATGAACATTAATGAAAAAAATTATGTGGTAACATTTCCTGAAGTGCTGAAACTTTCTGACCGCGATATCAATACCATTAAAAATGTGGTGAACCTGTATCATAAAGAATACAACACACAAACCTGTGATCGCCTTGCTGTGAAGGTGCAGGAAGTATTGCACATACATTCAAATATGTATTCAATTAATTTTTTAGAAACACTTCTTGCGGATTATAATTACCTGGCTAACAAATGAAAATACAAAATCGAACTATTTCTTTCTTTACTGAAAACCAATTCTATTCTTTTTCAGAAATTTATTTCTATTCAAACAATTCCGCTTTATTTTTCGGGCGTTGAGCATCAAGCCATTTAAAATTCTTCAATTGTTTCTGATCCGCAGGGATCTGATTCATCGGATACATTTTGCCGTCTATCTGATTCACAAAAAGAACCTTTTTTAATTCTTCATTTTTAAAATAAAGATCTATTACATCGCCGGTTGCGCGATTCATTCCAATATATGCACTGTCATCATCCTGCATATAATAAATACTTTCTGCCTGAGTACCTTTTACGCGCATATAATCTATTTTACCATTCACAAAATAACCGTTGATCGTTTTGCCCGACATCTGGTTAAAAAAACCTTCTTTAGTTCTGTTGACGATCAATCCACTTTCAAAAACATACAATCTTTTCGGTTGCTTATTTTCAGTATAGAGAAACATAGTATCGCCGGCTATTTGTGTGTTTCCGCTCCAAAGCACCGGATCATAATACAATCTGAAAACAGAATCTTTCGAAGAAATAAACAGGCTGTCGCTAATGCTTTGCAAGGAATCATTATAGACTTTCACGTGATGGAAAGCAATAAAATACCTGATGGATGTATCTGACTTATTCAAAGAATCTTTTCCTGGTTTTACCGGCTTAATGGAGTCAGCAACTTTTTTTATGGTTAAGTTTTCTGACGAATCATTTTGCAAAGAATCAGGTTTATTGTTTCTCTCAATTGCCTTTTGCAATGAATCATTTACTAATCCCAGATCAACTTTACGACCTTTCAGTTCATTTTGTACAGAATCTTTTAGTAATAAATCTTTTTGCTTTTCTTTCAAAATTTGTTGTGATGTATCACTCCTTGTTGGTCCGATTATTTTTTCTTTTTGCAAAGAATCATTTGAAGGCGGATGAAGGTTTTCTTTGTTTTTTTTAATCAAATGATTAATATCTGAAGGATTTTTTAAAGAATCATTTTCAACCGGAATCTTACTGGTTGAGTCAGCATTTTCCTGCTGCATTTTTTCAAAAAATTTTGCAGTAGAATCATTGGTAATTGTTTCATGTACTTTTTCATTTTCAGAAATATTTACATTCACTGTGCTGTCTTTGTAAAGCACCTGGTTTGTATTATTTACAAATGTGGTAAAACCTGAAAAAATAGTATCGGCGGCAATGTAAGTACTGTCGTGTTTTTGTTTAATAATCAAAACCGGTTTCCTGGTAGCGAGAAAAGAATTGTTTTTTTTATTCATGAAAACCTCGTTGGCAATAATCGTATACCCCCCGGCTGAGTCAATAATAACGGCGTTTCCCTCGAGTTGCGCATTGCCGGTTTTATTTTCGAGGGCCATTGTATTTGCAGAATACAAACGGCCGCTGCTGTCTTTAACTGTAGAACGGTTTGTAAAAAAAGCATTGCCTGTATTCAAATCATAAGTGCCCTGTGTTGTATTAATTTCTACTTCGGGAGTTTTTATATTTGTCTGGCTGATGAAACTTGATTTGCGGGTTTGCATGTTATACAAAAGAGAATCCGCCCGGATGTGTTTTTGAGGTTCATCCAGCTTTACATTTTTTTTAAAATAAATATCTTTTGTATCATCATAATACGTTCCTTCCACACTGGTGATCACACTTTTTCCTTCAATCACTTTTCCTCCGTTATGAAAATTTCCAATTCCTGTTTGTAAATTATAATCAAGATCGTCTGTAAAAAGCGTTCCGCTTTTATTGGTGAGTTTCACTTTATTTTTCAGATAAGCAATTTTTTCTACACCCAGATATTTTAAATACTGACTGTAGGTGTGAACGGTATCTGCCTGGTTTATTTCAATATTTCCAAACGCTTCCAAAACATGAGTAACCGGATTCACTACAGCACTATCACTGTGAAAAATGGTGGTTCCCTGCTGAATAATAGCGCCTCCTGCAATCGTTTGAACGGTCGTAGCAGAATCAATTTTAATCGCACGCATGCTGGGGCCGCGAAGAATATGATATTCAGTGATCGTATCTGCAGAAGGAGCAGTCGGAGCTTTAATCTGCCCGGATGAAAAATAACCTGTTATTAAAAAAGCAAAAAGAAATAAATATTTTACAGGTTGAAACATGTGGATTATTGACGGAATAGTTTAGATTGATTAGAAGAGTTTAGATCGTTTAGAATAAAAATCCGCGTTATTTATTGCTTTACTGTCCAACCGTTTTTACCTTTTATTTCTCCTTTCTAAATAAAAATTACAAAACTTATTTTTTCTTGATTTACTGCTGTTTTACTACTTTTAAAGTATCATCAACCAAAGGAGCGGTTATATAATTCCCTTTGTTTTTTTTACCAAAAATTGAAAAGCTTACATATCTTTTTGGATGAACACGAATATCATCAAGCAAAATATTTATTTTATTTGAAGTGGCTTCGAGATTGTTATATAAAGTTTTGTCATTTAACAATAAACCGAGCGATCCATCCTTGCTGTTTATTTTTTCGGAACCGGCTTTAAAATTGTCTATTGCCAGATTTAGAGTATCAAGTGTTTGCTGAAGATTTATAGCGGCTAAATTTCTCGAAAAAACTTTGGTGCTTTGCATAATACTATCAAGACTTTTATTATTTGCATTCAGATTTGCGGTAAAAGTTTTCATATTATTCAAAGAAGCCGCAAGTGCACCATTTTGTGTATCCATCATCTCTTGAACAGACTGCGATGTTACTACAAATGAAGCAGTTGCAAGATTCAGATTTCTGATCATGCTTTTGATATTGTTTTTAGTCTGCGTGTCGAAAACCCCTGTAATGGTCGTAAGAACGGAATCGAGAGATTGTACAGCATTTCTTACCTCATATAAAACCGGATTGATCAGTTTCATGGCTTCATCGAAAGCGCCACCACTAAGCGTTGTAAGAAGGGTATCGCCATTTTTCAAATAAGTTTTATCATTGCCCAACTGAATTTCCAAGGAAGGGCTTCCAAGCAGATTTGGATTAATAATAGCAAGTGAATTTTTAGGAATATTTACATCTTTGGTAAGAGAAACGGTTACCACAATTCTTTTCATATCCTTTCCGCCATCCAGGTTTTCTATTCTGCCGATCTGAAGCCCGTTAATAACAACAGGATTTGATTTTTTAAGCCCCTGAACATCCTGGTAAACAGCGTATATATTCCTTTCTTTTTTAAAAACACCATTGCCTTTGAGATAATTAAATCCGATAATCAGCATAGCTATTCCGATAATAGCCATCAACCCTATTTTGGTTTCGTTACTTATTTTCATTTGGTTTTATTTCGTCAGAAGATCTTTTTATTTATTGGACGAAAAAATCCAATAAAGTATTCTGCGAAAATAGGAAAGTTCTGCGCAGTTAGTAACAAATCACCGGGGAATCAGATAGATGAAATTATGTTTAAGCTTTCAGAAGCGTTTTTTTTATTTGCCATCGTTAGCTGCAGCGGTGGTGACGGCAGTGGTTCTGCCTTCTGCCTGGTTTCTGTATTTTACAAGTGCCCGGGTAATTGCCTCCGCTATTTCTTCCTGCCCTTTGTCACTGTTGAGGTAGCGCTCATCGTCATAATTTGCAACAAAACCAGTTTCGATCAATATTGCCGGCATCTGTGTGGCATGTAATACCCACAGGCCTTTCTGCCGTTGCCATACCCCCAGATCATTGCGGCCGGTTTTTTCAATCTCTTCCTGCACATCAGAAGCAAGCTGATAGCTTTTTTTGAAATAGTTTTGTGAATATAAAAGCGCGCTGGCTTTATATTCAGGGCTTTCATAATTTATTTCAGCTGTACTGTCATTTTCATCTGTATTAAACCCAAGATCGCCGGCTTCGAGAGCTTTTATTTTATCATTGGTCTGACGTGCAGCCAGTATCAAAGTACTTGTACCTTTTCTGCTGGTAGGGATTTTATAATATTGTTTGATAGGTACTTCCCGGGTATGTTTGGTTACAATTTTTTTGCGGTGTTTACCTTTGCCTTCATATTTGGTAGTATGATAAGTTTCTCTCTTATATCCGATTATTCTTGATCCGGTTTTTAGATCTACAGCATCTGCATGGATACAAACGAAAAGATTTCCATGATGCTCATTGGCAAATTTGGCCTTATCATGCACAGACATATATACGTCTGTTGTACGCGTAGGAACAATTTCTACATCAGGCATCGCTTCTTTCAATGCCTTTACCAGTTTCATTGAAATAGCGAGGGTAATATTTTTTTCCAGAGAGCCCAAAGTTCCTTCATATTCTCCACGTGCCCCATTATCCTGTCCGCCATGTCCCGGATCTATGATGATCGTTTTTATTTTCCGGGGAGCTTGTGAAAACCCGGATATATTAAAAAAAAGGATCAGTGGGGTAAAGAGAAAGAAAATTCTGAAAAAAATCTGAAAACGGCTCAACGGCTGTGATAAAAACATTTGTAAGTATGGTTTTTTATGGGTCATTTTAATTCTTTAGCAAGATTCACATATCCTTAATTGGATTATCTCTATTTTTGTTGCCTTACTGCTATGCACAACAGAAACAAATTTAGCTTAAAAACTACTTCACCAATTGCTTTTATAGCTATCCTGTTTGTATTGGTATTAAGCGCAGCCAGCAGTAGCGGAAAAAAAATTTTTAAAGGACATTCAAATCTCGATCTCTCTTCTCTGTTCATTTCTTCAAAGAAAAACCATTTTTCTGTTGCAGAAAAGCAAAATTTTTTAAAGGATACTGTGCCGCGTCCGAATACACTTTCTAACGACACAGTTCCCCATAAAATTGTGATTGTTACTGATACAATTTCCACAAAAAAAAACGACTCCCTTTCAAAAAAAGATACTACCCTAAAAGAACCCGCTGATACGATTCATTTTAAACTGGCAAAAAACGCTTTGGAAGCGCCGGTAGAATATACCGCTGAAGATTCAATGGTGATAGATGTGCCGGGAAAGACAGTTACACTTTATGGCAAAAAAGTAACGACAAATTATAAAGACAACAACCTTACAGGCCCAATCATATCTTTTGATGAAGCCTCGGGCGATATTATTGCTTCAATTAAAAGGGATAGTACAGGAAAAGTAATTGCATTTCCCACTTTTAAACAATCCGATTTTACCTCACAAAGCGATTCTATCCGCTTTAACATGAAAAGTGGAAAAGGCCTCACGAAAAGTACTTATACCCAGCAGGGCGAAATGTATGTTTACGGACAGGTAATAAAAAAAGTAAGCCCCGATGTTTTTTATGCGCTTCGCGGAAGGTTCACAACATGCAACCTCGATACACCTCACTTTGCCTTCATCAGTAACAAAATAAAATTTATCAATAATAAAGTAGCTATTTCCGGCCCTGTACATCCTGAGTTTGAAGGTGTACCGATTCCGATTTATTTTCCCTTTGGAATTTATCCGCTAAACCAGGGAAGGCATTCAGGATTTCTTTCTCCGAATTTTACAGTCAATGAACAAAAAGGCCTCGGACTGGAAGGACTGGGATATTATAAAGTGATCAATGAATACTGGGATGTGATCATCCGATCGAGTATCTATTCTTATGGAGGATGGTCATTAAATCTGAATCCCAGGTATTCTAAAAAATACCATTATAGTGGAAACTTCGCTTTTGATATTCAAAATTTTAATTTGAATTTTAAAGGTGATCCTGATTTTCAGAAAAACCGCGCTTATCACATCACATGGAGCCACAGCGCGGACACTAAATCACGGCCCGGCGTTACTTTTTCTGCAAATGTAAATGCAGGAAGCAGCAGCTATAATTCTTTGGTGCCTAATGATCCGAATCTGAATTTTCAAAACCAAATGCAGTCCTCAATTGCCTATTCAAAATCATGGCAGGATTTGCCTTTCAATCTCACTCTTACTGCAAATCATGATCAGAACACAAATTTGAAACTGATAAACGTCAGCTTGCCTACTTTAGGTTTTAATATGACTACGATTTATCCCTTCAGAAAAAAAGATGCGGAAGGCGATTTGAAATGGTATGAAAATATTGGAATTGGATATTCATTGAATGCACAAAACAGATTTTCTTTTTATGATACAGTAAAAAACAAAAGTATTTTACAGCAAATAAAAGATACGCTGCAATGGGGAGCGCATCATTCCATTCCCATTAGTTTGTCGCTGCCGCAAATGGGCGTTTTTCAGTTATCCCCCTCTGTTAGTTATGATGAAACCTGGTATCAAAGTAAAGTAACACAAACGTGGGATAATACAAAAGACACGCTGATTACTCATGTTCAAAAAGGCCTCTATACAGCCAGGCAAATGTCTTTCGGACTCAGCGTTTCTACCAGGATCTTTGGAATGTTCACTTCCAAAAAGAAGGATGCAAAAATTATTGCTGTCCGGCATGAAATGCGGCCAACATTCGGTTTGAGCTATCAGCCAAATTTCAACAGAAATAATTATTATAAGGTACAAACGGATACTTTCGGTCATGTTGATTATGTGCCTTATTTTCCACAAGGGTCATACAATTTATATGGGCCTTATACCAATGGACGCTTTGGCGGCTTCACATTTGGATTGGAAAATAATCTTTCGATGAAAGTGCGCAATAAAAAAGACACTGGCCAAAATGCGATAAAGAAAATTTCGATCCTGGATGCATTCAGTATCAATGGAAGTTATAATTTTTTCCCGGTGGATTTCCGTAATTTTTCAAATATTTCTGCTGTAGCATCTACCAATTTATTTAATAAAGTCAACTTTACAACGAGCGCCAGCTTTGATCCTTATGAAGTAAATGCGCAGGGAAGAGATACAAATATTTTAATCTGGAAAACCAAACCCATTTCACTTGGACGCATGCAAAATGCAAATATTTCTTTGTCAAGTTCCTTTAAAGGCGGAAACAAAAAGACCGGCGAAGAAGCCGGTGTAAAACCTGGCGAAAACCCTCCCATTGCAGGTTATACACCAGATGAATACAATGCCGACATGGCTTATATCCGAAATAATCCGGGGGAATTTGCCGATTTTAATATTCCATGGTCAATTAATCTTTCTTATTCGCTTGCCTATTCCAAACAATTTATCCAGGGAATTGGTTTTACAAATAACTTTTCGCAAAATCTCAATTTTAGTGGCACTTTAAATATTACACCAAAATGGCAAATGGCGATCAACGGATATTATAATGTAACACTCGGACAATTAAATCCATTATCAATGTCTATTTCCAGGGATTTGCATTGCTGGCAAATGTCAATTAATGTAACGCCGCTTGGAATTTACAGGTACTTCAGCATCAACATCAGCCCCAAATCTCCACTTCTGCGCGATTTGAAAATAAACAGAACAAGATCGTTTTATAATGGATTGTAAATTATTTGATTATTTTATTATTAAATTATTTGCTGCGCAAGCAGCAGAGAAAGAAATAATGCCGATTCGTAATTCGCTTCACTTTATCTCATAAGAATCGGAGTAAAGATTCAATTTTTCTTTTTTTTCTTCATGAAGTAATAAGGTCGTTTAACTTGTGGTTTGGGTGTTACTAAGGTTTAAAACCTTTGAATCCAATTACCTAACACAACCAGTCTTACATTCAACAGTACTCACCACGAAAAGCAACCCCAGAGCCGTCTTTGCGATAAAACCCATGCGAAATGTTTGTTGTTTAAAAGAATCCAATCAGGTTTTCGTGGCAACCTTCTTGTAGTCATCACTGTAAGAAAACCGGTTTGAAGACATTAGCACATTACCTCAAATTAGTATCTTCAACTTCTCTACTACTTCATCCACTTCTTCTTTTGTATTGTATTTGCTGAATGAAAAACGGACAGTTACCTGGTTTGGATTGTGTGTAATGGCTCGTATTACGTGGCTTCCTGCTTCTGCGCCGGAAGTGCAGGCACTTCCACCACTTGCGCAAATGTTATTGATATCAAGATTAAAAAGCAGCATTTCTGATTTTTCTGTTTTTGGAAATGCAACGCTTAAAACAGTATATAAAGATTTCCCCTCAGGATTGCCATTAAAGTGCACTTCGGGAATACTTTCTGACAATTTCCTTTCCATATAATCCCTCACTTCTTTAATATGTGCACTTTCAGTTTCCATATTTGCAACAGCAAGTTCCAATGCTTTCGCAAAACCTACAATGCCGTAAATATTCTCAGTTCCGGCGCGCATTCCACGCTCCTGGCTTCCGCCATTTACAAACGGATGGATTTTTATATTTTCATTGATATATAATATTCCCACGCCTTTTGGTCCGTGAAATTTATGACCGGCTGCATTGATAAAATGTACTGGAAGACTGCGCAGATCAATGGGAAAATGCCCTACAGTCTGCACTGTATCTGCATTAAAGATCGCGCCGTATTTTTTACAAAGCTCTCCCACTCTTTCAATATCTGTAATAGTTCCGATTTCGTTATTTGCATGCATCAGGCTAACGAGGCATTTTGCTTTGCTATCTTTTAATAAATTTTCAAGGTCATCATAATCTATCTGCCCGTTTGAAAAAACTTTTACATAAGATAATTTCACCCCGCAATCTTTTGCCAAATGTTCTACACAATGCAGTGTAGCATGATGTTCCAGTGGTGAAGTAATAATGTGTTTACAATCCAGATCATTAACCGCGGCATTGATAGCCGTATTTGTACTTTCGGTTCCGCCGCTGGTAAAAAATATTTCAGCAGGATGGGCATTCAGAATTTTTGCTACTGATTTTCTTGCATTTTCAATCGCCATTCTTGTTTCTCTTCCATAAGAATAAATAGAAGATGGATTACCAAATTTTTCGGTAAAGAAAGGTTTCATCACTTCAAAAACTCCCGGATCTAACGGTGTGGTAGCTGCATTGTCAAAATAAATTCTTTGCATCTTTAATTACTGAATTATTCAATTATTTTATTATTGGATTATCAAATGTTGAATTGTTAAATTGTTTTATTGTTTGATTGTCAGCAAGCAGCAAAAGAACAAATAATGCATATTCCTGATTTCGGAAAAGGCCTTTAGAAAAAACTTCATCAACATTCACCATACAGAATCCACCATTCACCTTTCACATCACCTCATGAATATCCTTCATGATCTTTTTGGCAATATTTTCTGCGGTGGTTTCAAAATTGCTTTCAGAATAAATTCTCAGAATTGGCTCTGTATTACTGGTTCTTAAATGCACCCAATCATTGCCAAATTCTATTTTCAATCCATCTTCTGTATTGATCGGATTGTTCTTGTATTTATCTTTTATTTTTTTAAAAATATCCGCCACATCCACACTTTTTTCCAACGTTATTTTATTTTTCGAGATAAAATAATCAGGATAATTGGTTCTGAATTGTTTGATACTTTTCTGCGAATGCGCGAGATGTGATAGAAACAAGCCAATGCCAATCAACGCATCACGGCCATAATGAAAATCAGGAACTATGATACCTCCGTTTCCCTCGCCACCGATTACCGCATTCACTTCTTTCATTTTATTTACCACATTTACTTCGCCCACCGGCGATGGAAAATATTCTCCGCCGTGTTTATGCGTAATCTCTTTCAGCGATTTTGTAGAAGACATATTGCTTACTGTATTTCCTTTTCTGTTGGATAAAATATAATCTGCAACAGCCACCAAAGTATATTCTTCGCCAAACATACTTCCATCTTCGCAAACGAAGCAAAGCCTGTCCACATCAGGATCTACAGCGATTCCAAGAGAAGCTTTTTGTTTTACAACTTCACTGCTAAGTGCGGTTAAATTTTTGGGTAATGGCTCCGGATTGTGCTCAAATCTTCCATTCACTTCTTCATTTATTACCACCACCTCTTTCACACCCAAAGCCTTTAATAATGCAGGAATATAAATTGCGCCGGAACTGTTTATCGGATCCAAAACAACTTTAAACTTTGCTTTTTTAATCGCTTCCACATCTACCAGGTCATAATTCACTACCGCATCGATGTGTTTTTGCAAATAAGAATCGTCAGATTTATAAGTTCCTGTTTTATCTACCGGCACAAAATGAAATTGCTCTTTTTCAGCATGAGCAAGCACTTTTTCACCTGCTTCGGCATTTAAAAATTCTCCGTTATCATTCAGTAATTTCAATGCATTCCATTCTTTTGGATTGTGGCTTGCAGTGAGAATAATACCACCGGCAGCAGCTTCTTCTTTTACCGCAATTTCTACTGTAGGAGTAGTAGTTAATCCCAGATCAACCACATTAAACCCAGATGCCATAAGCGTATTCGCACAAAGTGCGCTCACCACTTTTCCACTGATTCTTCCATCACGACCAATTACAATCGTTTTGTTGTTTGAATTTTCACTTAATGAACTTGCGAAAGCAGCGGTAAATTTTACAATATCTAAAGGTGTAAGGTTTTCTCCCGGATTTCCACCTATCGTTCCTCTTATTCCGGAAATGCTTTTTATCAGTGCCAACGTTATTATTTTAAGGATGCAAATTTAACTGATTTATTTAATTGGCTAAAGACGCACTTAGCTAATTAACTTCTAAATTACTAAACCTTCAGAACTATTCTAAACAATTCTAAACAATCTAAACAATTCTAACCTACACTAAACTATCTAAACTATTACATTTTACCTTTGTTTAAATATTACGGATATGACTGAAACTCACTCATGGTTTAAAGATTGGTTTAATTCGCCTTATTATTATTTGTTATATTTTAAAAGAGATAAAAAAGAAGCTGTTGATTTTATTAATAAATTAATAGATCATTTAAACCCGCCGCCACATTCATACATGCTTGATATTGCCTGTGGAAAAGGCCGCCATTCTGAACAGCTGGCTTCAAAAGGTTTTGATGTAACCGGA
>DATILZ010000598.1:0-7992 GCA_035475995.1 Hanamia sp.
AACGGTTTCACAACTTCAAAATGTAGCCAATCAATCAAAGCAGATTTTGGGTAATTTAGATTCTGCAACTATCAATTTGAATAAAGGGCTGAACAATAAAAATGCACCGGCAGGAATGTTTTTACATGATGAAAAAACTGCTGCCGGTTTAAAAAATACCTTCCAGAACTTGCAGTCGGCAAGCAAAAAATTAGATGAAGACCTGGAAGCTATTCAACATAATTTTTTACTTCGCGGATTCTTTAAAAAGAAAGCAAAAAATGATAAAGAAACCGGAAAGGTTGTTTTGGATACTACAGTTATGAGATGATTTCTTTTACAAAAAAATTAAAAGTTAATAATCCGGAGGAGCGTCATTTTCTTTTTATTTTTGAACAAAGCACTTTATGAAAAAAACATTTTTTTATTTCCTTTTAACGTTTATCTCTTTTGGCTTCCAGCAATGCAGCGCACAGAAACCGGTAAACTGGAGTCCTGAGCAATTAACAGAGCCATCTGTATTGGCAAAAACAATTGAAACAAATAAAGATCTTCCGTTAATTTATTGCGTTGGTCCCGGTGTGGTTATTCCTCATTCTATTGATATTGGAATGACAAACGACGAAAAAAACCTCCAGAAATTTAAAGATTCAATTTCCAGTTTGCCTCGCAACAGCAACATCGTTATTTATTGTGGCTGTTGTCCTTTTGACCACTGTCCAAATGTAAGGCCCGCAATTGCTTTACTTCAGCAAATGAAATTTACCAATTATCATTTGCTTGATTTACCACACAATATTAAAACGGATTGGATTGCAAAAGGATATCCGGAAGTGAAGGAATAGTTCAACGTTTAAAGTTCAAAGTTTAGAGCGATGCAAAAATTACTAAAAACATTTACGTTTCTTTTTTTGGCAAATTTATTTTCTACTTTTTGTAAGGCTCAGGATGATTTGCCGGATGCAAGAAGAAAAACGGAATCATTTGCAAGATTTCACATTCCCGAAATGCGGGCTGATCTGGCAACTTTTACTTTGTCCGGAATCAGCGAAAGTGTGGGGTTGACTCCTTTAAAAAAAATCACTTACACTTCTTTGGGAAATGATTCCATTGTTTTTGAAGGAAATGGAATAAAAGCGAAAGTAAAAACTGCCCCTTTTGATCCATCAAAACACAAACTTTCTTTTGATGAAAAATATCTCGTGCGAATAGACAGGAAACCTTACTATGGAAACTATTTAAAAACCCCGAAAACAGAGATCAGTGAAGTATCCATGATCATTGATAAAGACACTGTATATATTCCTGTAACTGCTTATAATGACCTCTTCAACCTGAATTTCACTTACCTGGACAAAGGCGTAGAACGCACTACTGACGCAGTGTACATATCAAACGACCGGCAAAGAGTTTATCTGTATCTGTTTTGCAAAGACAATACCGGAAGCTATGAAGTAACATGGATATTTCAGAATAGAAAATATTTACGGAGAGTTTTGGATTATGGATTTATGTAGGGTTCTGCCTTTAGCTTTCAGCTTTGAGCTTTCAGCCCAACAAATAAGCAAGCCCATTACTAACAGGCTCACACAAATTTTGTACATTTTTTTCGCGGAATAATCTTTCCATCATTTCCCTTACTTCTTTATATTCCTCATGAATGGGACAGGGATGTTTCGCCGAACATTGACTAAGTCCCAATCCGCAGCTTACAAAAATTTGCTTGCCATCAATGGCTTCTACAATATTTATGATAGGCTGTTTTTTTTGTTCTTCAGAAATGTAAAACCCACCTGTCGGGCCCTTCATGCTTTTTATTACATTATGCTTTACTAATGTTTGCAAAATTTTACCTACGGTATGTTCACTTGCATCAATAAATTCTGCAATTTCTTTAATGCCCGCATTCCCCTTTGTCTCAAATTTTGAACAAAGATAAATAACGGCTTTTATGGCAATTTTACAGGTTTTGCTTAGCATATTACATGTTTAAAAATTCACGTCCTTCTTCTGATATTTTTTTTGAATTCCATGGCGGATCAAAGGTAATTTTTGTTTCCACTTTATAATCAGGAAACGTTTGTTCCAGCGCATTTGTGATGCCACTGTTTATTGTTTCGCCCATTGGGCAAAATTGCGTGGTCAGTGAATGTGAACAAAAAACTATCTTATTATTTTCGTCAAAATCGATCTGGTAAATTAATCCGAGATCCACCACATTCAATCCAATTTCAGGATCATCCACCAACTTTAGTGCGCCCAGAGCCAGGTCTAATTTCAATTGATCATTCGTTATCTCATTCATAATTTTTTCGGTTTATGCGACAACGCTTTCCACACATTCCCATTATATAAAATGGCAGTAATCAATAAAAGTATTGAAGCAATTTTTAAAATATATTCATTTGAAATAAGAATGCCGGCTGCAAATAAAACAAATCCGGCAAGATAAAAAATTCCCATTCCTAAAAATACCTTATCGCTGAATAATTCTTTCGGATTCGGCGTTTTTCCCAATCCTGCTTTATCATGATATACTTTATTCCATACGATAAATGGCAGGGTTTTAAAGGTCATTCCAAAAATAATGGCAGTGATCCAGCCAAAGAAAATACAAAATCCATAAGTAAGAACGAGGCTATAGCTACTGGAAGAAAGTAATAACCATAATATAATAATGAACAAAAAAAACAATGGCAGCAACATCATCAACACAGACAGTAAAGAGATTTTTACCTGGTAATCCACTTTTTTACGAATCCTTTCGTAGTACGCATGGTAACAATAATATGCAAACATGAATATTGCGGCAGTGATTGCAATTAATGGCAGAAAATAAAGCGACGAAATTTTAAAGTATAAGAAAAAAATGATAAAACTAATCAGGGCAAAATTTATCAATCCATATATCCACCAAAGCAACTTATCGTTATGATATTTTGAAATCAAAAACAAAGGAATCAGGCGTGAACCCACACCAATTACTATTAACAAAAACCATCCGACAATACCCAAATGCGCATGAAGTGGCAGATAAGACAAAGAGTCTTTTGATAAAATATTGCGGGTAAAGTTGTAAATCAAAAACAATCCGACAATGGTGGTAATAGTTAACCAAAGGGTGCCGGTAAAAACAAAAACTGCATGTACATTTTCATGCTTACTTTTCGCCATGCTTACGCCAATATTTATTAAATAAAAAATTATCGCTGCGTTAATAAATATTGCTCCTGTTTGCGCCGGCCACCCAAAATCAAATTGATAAAATCCAATTACTAAAAGTGGAATTCCAACTGCAGCAAATGCAAAAGAAAGATAAGCCAATGCATCGCTGTACAATTTTCCTTCGATCAAAACGGGCACCAATTGATGGCTTGCTCCCAAAATCATCATCGTGCCCCAGCCCAATGCCATTACATGTGTGATGGCAAGCGTGTGCGGATGAAAATAATGTTGCAAAAAAGCAGGTGTGGAAAAAATCAATAATAGTGTGGCTACGAAAAAAGAAATTCCTGCATACAAATAAAACGGCAACACTACTTTGTATGAGGTGTTTTTTGCAAGGCCGGTATTTGGGGTTCCAGGAAACATTTTTAATCTTTAAAAATCAACAGGTGCACTTCATTTGGCGCGATTTCTTTAATACGAAAATCAAATTTTCTTTCTCTTAATTCAGGTAATAAAAAAACAGGAATTCTTTTATGATAAACGAACAAGGCCTTATCATCAGGCAACTTTTCTATTGCTTCAAGAATGGTCATCATCGGTTTGGGCATTTCTAAATTTCGCACATCAACCGTTTGCATTTTTCCCTCAAATTTTTGCATCAATTCTTCCCAACCTGCTGAATTTTCTTCCGCCTCATTTATTTGTACTGCCATATCATCTTTTTTGTAAAAATAAGTTTCTACCAAGTGTTCGTCAATTGGATCTACAAAAGATTCAAAGCCTTGTTTCTGCAGCAAAGAAATTAATGGAGTAGGTTCAAAACTGTTGATGATTTTGAGTGCGCCACCTTTCGGGATTTTCTTCACTTTTTCTACTATCAATGAAAGCGGATCTCCGCCTGCATCAATCACAGGGCGCACATCAAAATCAACAATTTGTTCCGGTTTGAGGGTATTAAAAAAAACAGGTAGTTTTGGTCTTTCCTGGTTGTTTTCCAAATGGCTCTCTGTGTCAATATCAAAGCCAAGAGGCTTTAGTTTTTCATAAAATCTTTCTACTTCAAATCCGCCAATTTTCGCTGCCATTCCAATACTTGTCCTTGCCGCCATCAGTTTTCTCAGCAAGGGATTTCGCAATTTTTCAAACCTTGGATTAATGCTGATAATCGCTTTCAGCGCATCTGGATTCTGTTTTAAAATTTTTGCAATTTTTGTATTGGCGTTTATATTCATTTATTCAAAGTAATTGTGATAATTGTCTATTCTGTTATCAATAGAATGAAATATTTTTCTGCCATTTGAAGTGTCAGAAGCTTCTTTTAAATTTTTATTTTGCTGCAAAACCGGCTCCAGCCAATGATGCAGCGCTTCGTGGTCGGGGCCGGTCATTTTACATTGCTGAACCATTTTGTTCAATCCATTATTTAAATCAGCACTTAAAAGATGATATTCATTCAAAGAAGGAAATGGTTTTATCCTAAAATTGTCAACCATCGTTTTAAGGTTTACGACATTGTGATTGGTAATAGAATCGGCCTTCCTTTTTACACCATTATTTAATGTCAATTCTGTATTTTGAACATTTTCATTCCCTTCATGCTCATGCAAATCCTGCTGATGAGAATTTTGATTACACGCAAAAAGGAAAACGCTGGCTAACAAAATGACTAAGATTTTTTTCATAATTAAAAACTTTAATCAGAATATTTTTTATACTGAATTAAAACAAAAAGCAGAAACAACGGGCATTTTTATTTTCTAACTTTTCATTTTCATCACTGCCCGTTGTCGTTTGGTAATGGATAAAGTTTTGGTAAAGCCTTTAATTTTTTTCCAAATTAACAGCTTTGGGAAACAGAATATTGTTTTCCAGGTGAACATGAATATGCAGATCATTTTCAAATTCATCCAGAGTTTTAAACAGGAAAGAATAGCTAGCACAGGCATCTTCAGGCAATGCATAATTGTTGCTTATCTTCCTGATCTCATCCATGTTATTTCCAACCACTTCGTGTTCCATTTCCATCAGGTTAATCGGCGTTTCAACTGAATCAAGATTACCAAATTTCACTTTGCCATTTCCACTGTTTTTTGAAGCAACTAATTGTTTTACATAAGGAAATAAAACGGTTTCTTCTTTCACCATATGCGCAGACATTTCGTCGCAAACCTCCTGGGCCAGTTTATTTATTTGCAGCAATTCAGGATGATGAGCACCATGAACTTTTGCTACTTTTTCGGCATAAGCTTTTATATCAGGAATTGTTTTTTTCACATAACTGTGGTGGGTGTTTACAATATAATCTGCCAGGAAATCCAGATTCCAATCATTATAGGGCAACGGCCTTGCAGCAAAAGAAGTTTTATCGCTGTTTTGTAATTCCTGTTCTACTTTTGTTACATCAATTCCTTTTTCAGCACAAGCTTCTTTCACAGTTTTCTTTCCTCCGCAACAAAAATCCAAACCATATTTTTTAAACACTTCTGCTTTGCGCAAATCTTTTGCAGCAATTTCTCCAAGTGTTTCATCAGCAGTGCCTTCGGGTCTTTTTGAAATTTTTACGCGCCACAATGTTGGTCCTTGTTCCAGATATTCCCAGGTAAAAACATTTCCCCTTTCACCCAGCAATTGATAATACAACGGTTTTGGATCGTGGTCGTTGTGAATCGTCAGACTTTCACCTGCTTTTAGTTCATCAAATTTTACAAAAATGGTTGGATGTTTTAGCTTCGGTTCTATTGCAGTAACATTGAGTATATTTTCGTTGCTGCTTTCTTTCTTTTCTTCTTTGGCAGCAGGCTTATTTTTGGAAATTTTTATTTTAAATATTTCAGGTCCTTGTTCCAGGTATTCCCATCCGAAAACATTTCCATGAATATTTTCCAATTGGAAACGAAGCGGTCGTGGGTCATGATCATTCTGCAAAATGAAGCTTTCACCTGGTTTCAATGCATCAAAACGATTAAAAATCGTAGCATGTTTTATTGCAGGATGCAATAAAGTAGCATTCAGAATACTTTCCTCTTTCTTTGATGTTTCTTTCTTTTTAGTAATTTTCACTTTCCAGACTTCTGGTCCTGGCTGCAGATATTCCCAGGTAAAAATGTCGCCTCTTTTAGCCGATAATTCATAATAAAGCGGTTTGGGGTCATGGTCGTTATGAAGAACCAGGCTTTCTCCTGAGATCAATTCATCAAACCTTTCAAAAATGGTGGAATGTTTTAGCCTTGGCTCTATTAAGGTAACATTCAGAATATTTTCATTTTCCAGCTTTGTTTCCATCTTTTAAATGTGTTTTTAAAATAAGTAATGAATGCGAAGGTAGAACTATTTCTTAATAAAAGTATTAAAGTACTTTTATTCTTTAAAAATATTTTTTCTCCGATTTTCATGTCAGAACCGTGTACAGTACTGCATTTACCAGTAAAAAAGCCAGCGCATTTTAAATTCCCTGACTCATGATTTTAATCATCTTTACTGCTGCCCGCGCTCATTTTTCAGGGCAAAATATTTACAGAATTTTGTTGCATCTCTTTTAAAATAAATCAGAAAGCAAACGACGATGGCGATTATTAAGGATATCAAAAATGATTATCAGCAATGGGCACAAAAGCTGGAACATTTCCGGCAGGAAAGTGCATTGCTAAAATATCGCCTTAGCGAGATGGTAGATAGTGATGAAGAAAATGTTTTTTTGCAAAAAGCAGAATACTTTCAAAACGAATTATTGCTGAAGGATGAGATGCTCAAAAAATTAATAAAGGAAGTTCAGGAATACAAAGATTTAATAGAAAACAAATTGTATTTATCTAAAAAAATAAATGCACTTCATTTGAAATTGCAGGATAATATCTGTGAATTTGAAAAACAATTTTTGATCCTTTCAAAAGAATTTAACGAGCAGATGTTGCAAAACTGTTAAGCTATTAATTCAACATCTGCAGCAATTTCTTTTCATTCAAAACCTTCACATATCCAGCTTCTGCCTCTATTAGTTTTTCGCTTTTAAAATCGCTCAAAGTCCTTATTAAAGATTCAGTTGTAGTACCTGCAATATGCGCCAGGTCTTCTCTTGAAATGTGAATGATAAAATCGGGATTGCCTTCTTTTTTATATTTCTTGGATAAAGTAATAATGGCATCGGCAACTCTTTTGCGAAGCGAATTGTAAGCAAGATTGATAAGCTGCTCTTCCTTTTCAGAAACATTCCGGGCAAGAAGTTTAATAAATTTTTGCGCTACTTTCTTATTATTGTTGATAAGAATTTCAAAATCCTGTCTTCCTATTGTACCAATTTCGCTCTCTTCCAACGTCTCCGCATTTTCTTTGTAAACGGTATTTTCAAGAAGTGCATTATAACCAAAAAAATCACCGGCATTATACAAACTTATGGTTAACTCTTTGCCGGTTTCATTGATTTTATAAGTTCTTATTTTCCCTGAATTTAAATAATATAAGCTATGCGGATGATTTCCTTCAGAATAGATGCGTTGCTTCTTTTTATAATGATTGACTACTTTGGAATCGGTTAATTTTTCCAATGCATCCTCGTGTTTTATTTCATCAAAAAAATCGTCCAGGTTTTTAGATGCATTTGCATGTTCTTTTTGATAATTAATTTTTTGCAAACGGCTTTCAATTGCATTGAGCAATTCAATATCGGTAAACGGCTTCGTAATATAATCATCGGCGCCCATTTCCATGCCTTTTCTGAAATCGCCGCGTTCTGTTTTTGCAGTAAGAAAAATAAACGGAATACTTTTTAAATTTTCATTTTTTGTTACCAGGTGCAACAATCCGTATCCATCCAAAACCGGCATCATAATATCACAAACAATGAGGTCA
>DATILZ010000599.1:0-5589 GCA_035475995.1 Hanamia sp.
CCGATCATTCTGTTCATCGCAATGGAGATCTGTATCCCACACATGGTATCGGCCCGATTGCTCAATACATTGACATCAACCATGGCAACCGCTTTTTATCTCTTTGTTCTTTTTCTTCAAAAGCAAGAGGATTGCATAATCATGTTGTAAAAATGGGTGGTGAAAATCATCCGAATGCAAAAGTAAAATTCAAGGCGGGGGATGTAATTACGACTTCTATTAATTGCGCAAATGGTGAAACGATTTTGTTGCAACATGATACCAATTCTCCTCGTCCGTATTCACTTGGATTTCGAGTGCAGGGCACAGAAGGATTGTGGATGGATGTAAGTCAGAGTGTTTATATCCAGGATAAATCTAAAAAGAATGATCAGTGGGATAATGAGAAAGAGTGGTTCGATAAATATGATCATCCGCTGTGGGCAAGATGGAGCAAAGAAACCGCAGGAGCCGGACATGGCGGAATGGATTTTTTTGTGATCCATGCTTTTGTAGAATCTATAAAAAGAAAAACACCAACGCCAATGGATGTGTATGATGCAGCGGCATATAGTGCCATTACTCCGTTGAGCGAACAATCAATAGAGCTGGGAAATCAAACAGTTGAATTTCCGGATTTTACTGGTGGACAATGGATGTATCGGAAACCAGTGTTCGCTTTGAATGATGAATACTAACTTTTTGTCTGTTAAGTTTGATTAAATAAAATTGATTCTTTGCAAAGTTTTAGTATTTTTCAATCAGAATCCATTTTTTTATTTCTCAACTATGATCGCTCATTTTGACCTTGATTCTTTTTTTGTTTCGGTAGAAATATTGAAAGATCCTTCCTTAAAAGGCAAACCGGTAATTGTGGGCGGACAAAATGAAAAAGGGATTGTAACTACCTGTACTTATGAAGCGCGGAAATTTGGGGTTCATTCGGCTATGCCCATGAAAACCGCCATGCGCCTTTGTCCACAGGCAATTGTAGTTTCAGGAACTTATTCAGAATATTCGCGGTATTCAAAATGGGTAACAGATATTATTGCTTCCAAAGCCCCAATTTTTGAAAAAGCTTCTGTTGATGAATTCTACATCGGCCTTCATGGAATGGATAAATTTTTTGACCCCTTAAAGTGGACTATTGAGTTGCGCGAATTTATCATTAAAGAAACCGGCCTTCCGATTTCTTTTGGAATTGCTAAAAATAAAATAGTAGCAAAAATGGCTACCAACGAAGCAAAGCCAAACGGATTTTTGCAGGTTCCTTTGGGAAGAGAAAAGGAATTTTTAGCGCCTTTGGAAGTAAATAAAATTCCGGGTGTCGGCGAGCAGGCAAATAAGATTTTGAATTATCATGGCATAAAACTCATCCGGGATATTCATCACACGACTGCGGAGAATCTTGAAAAATTATTAGGTAAATGGGGTTATGAATTGTGGAATAAAGCACAGGGAGAACATTCTTCAGTAATCACGGAGTACCGCGAGCCCAAATCTATTTCCAAAGAAAATACTTTTCATGAAAATGTTTTGGAGGTAGAATTTTTGATGGCAGAAATTGTAAGAATGGTAGAAAAAGTTTGTTTTGAATTAAGAAAAGAAGAGAAAGTTGCCGGCTGTGTTACCATCAAATTGCGTTACCCTGATTTTGAAACAACTTCCCGCCAGGCAAGCATTCCCTATACTTCGGCAGATGATGAAATTATTCCTGTTGCCAAAGCTCTTTTTCATAAATTATATAAAAAAGGAAAGCCGGTTCGTTTGCTCGGCGTTAGGCTCAGCAATTTTAGTGATGATTCTGTACAAACGAATTTATTTCATGATGCAGAAAGAAAAAATTCTTTATATAAAAGTCTGGATGATGTAAAAAATCGTTTTGGGAAAAATAGTGTAAACAGGGCTTCAGGAAAATAAAATTGTAAAATCGAGAAAGGGATTATTTGTGTTCAGTAAGGTTAATCTGAATATTTAATTCATGCAAAACGATTATTTAAACCACCGGTAAACATACATTTTATAAAACTTTTGGGCCTGCCAACCGAACCTTCTTCCCATGCTTTTGTTTTTACTGGAAATTGTTGAAGACAACAAGCCATTATGCGAACCTTGCTCTACCAATGGCGGATGTGCCCAATACATTTTGATTACTTTTTTGTTGATCAAAGTATTGTGCCACCAATCAATTACCTGGCAACATTTATTTGTTTTTAAATCTTCAAGAATATCTTTTGCTGCTTTTAGGTCAATGAGATAAGCGCCCGCGCATCTTCCGGCAGATGCTTCATACAAATATTTCCCTTTTTTTATTTTTTTGAAATGAGGAAATTTTAAAGTGGTGTTTTCAAGAGAAATAATAAAGCCGGGTTCCAGTGTGTTTGCCTCAGTAGCTACCCGTTTTATTTTTCTTAAAAAATCTCCCAAAAAGAATGGGTCGTTTTCAAAAATTAACGCATACCTGTTATGATTCTGTACCATTTTTTCATAACAAAATATGTGATTAAGGGTGCAGGAAAGAATACCTTTTGAAAGTTTTTTTTCTATCGGATCGCAAAAGTATTTGTGTAATAATTCCGGATTAAAATTAGAAATATCCTCATTGGTTACGAACTCATAATGAAGGTGTAATTCACCGAAAATTTTCTCAATTCGTTGTTGGTGATACTCATAACCTTTTTTTGCATGAACAATATAAATTCCTTCTATTCCAAATTCTTTCAGCATTCCAATTTATTTTGAATCAATAAAAATAACTACTTCTTCAACTGTTCAAAAGTAAGACTTGAACGAACAATAAAAAGAGCTTGATTTTTAAAAACGTTTTTAAGGCATCCACTTTGATAATATTTGAGTTTATTTGCATCAACAAAATGTAATAAAATTTTGAGCACAACAACTCTTTGCTTTGATTTTGGAAATACACTTCTCAAATGTGGCGTCTTTGTTATCGACCGGTTGACGGAAGTGATTCCATTGAAAGACGATCATCCGGAAACGATTCATCAACTGATGGATAAATATAAACCGAAATGCACTATACTGTCTTCTGTTATTGATCATTCGCCCGAAATAGAAAAAATATTGGCCGAAAGATCTTCTTTTGTAAAACTTGATTCATCGACTAAATTGCCATTTACCACTCCTGTTGCAAAACCCCAAACAATTGGTGCTGACAGGCTGGCCCTGGCTGCCTTCGCCGTTTTTTATTATAAAGGACAAAATAATCTCGTCATTGCGCTCGGTTCCTGCATTACTTACAATTTTATCAATAAATACAATAGTTTCAATGGCGGTAGCATTTCTCCGGGAATGGAAATGCGTTTTAAAGCATTAAATCATTATACGGCAAAGCTTCCGCTTGTTAAAGTGGATTGGAATTTCCCCCTCATTGGCTACGATACAGAAACGAATATTTTAAGCGGTGTTTTACTGGGAATGGCCGCAGAAATAGACGGAATCATTGATGCATATAAAGAAAAATTCAGCAACTTTAACGTGCTTTTAACCGGAGGAGATACTGCCAATTTTGTGCAGCACCTTAAAAATAAGATATTTGCCGACCCCTATTTGATTCTTAAAGGACTATATGCAATCAGCAAATATAATGACGACATTAAAAATTAAAGTTACCTGCTTATTGCTTGCCGCATTACCGCTGTTTTGCTTTGCCCAGGATAATTCTCCTTATTCGCGATATGGCGTAGGCAATATTATTCCTCCTTCAAATATTGCAAACAGGGCAATGGGCGGCATTTCTGCAGCTATTTCCGATCCAACTTCGGTTAATTCTGTAAATCCGGCAACATACAGCGACCTTATTTATTCCACACTCGATATTGGCATAGAATACGACGGAAGAGAATTGAAAAGTGCCAATCCGGTAGGAACTTACAAAGCAAATAACGGCATTGTACCATATTTACAATTTGGTTTTCCATTATTGCGGGGAAATAAAAAAGCTCAAAAAAATAAAACTTCCTGGGGAATGGCTTTCGGTCTGAAGCAGGTTTCAAACATCAGTTATAAAATACAAAATACAATCCGTAATTCCATTGACACTACTGCTACTACCTATCAGGGAACCGGCGGTATAAATCAGGCTTTTATCGGAACCGGATTAAGAATTAAAAATTTAAGCATTGGGTTTAATACCGGTTATCTTTTTGGTTCCAAAGATTATGACACCCGGCTGGAGTTTGGCAATGATACAATGGATTATTATAAAACACATTATGGTACTCAAACCCGCTTTGGCGGCATATTTTTGAATGCCGGTGTTCAATATTCGGTTAAATTAAAAAATGGTTCCCTTTCCTTTGGTGCTTATGGAAATCTTCAGAAACAATATAATGCCTCTAAAGATGATGTACTCGAAACTTATACATACAACAGTAGCGGTGCGCCACAGCCGATAGATACGATTCAACAGGTGAACGGTCAGAAAGGTAAAGTGCAATTACCAGCTACTTTTGGTGGTGGAGTTGCTTATTCCGGAGATCATCTTACGATTGGCGCCGATTACGAAACAACGCAATGGAATAATTATCGTTTTTTCGGGCAAAAGGATTTGGTACAAAATAGCTGGATTGGTCGTGTCGGATTCCAATATCTGCCTGCTTCTGTAGGCTCTACCGGGTATTTTAATTATGTAAAATACCGGGCTGGTTTTTCTTTCGGACAGGATTATATTGCAGCAGATCATACTTTACCTGTTTATACAATCAGCGTTGGCGGTGCGTTTCCTCTCAAGTTGAAACACAACTTCTATGATCATCAGTACAGCATTATGAATTTTACTTTTGAGTATGGCAACCGCGGAAATAATCAGAATAATATTACTGAAAGCCTCTACAAAGTGAGCCTTGGATTTTCTCTCAGCGATATTTGGTTTCTGCGCCAGAAATACCAATAGCGCGGTAATTCATTGTATCTTCGTTCAATATTTTTCCCAATGAATTTTTTGAATTTTTCCCGATATAATTTTATAAAAGCAGCTTTAATAACAGGCTGCTTTTTTATTTTATCCTGCGAAAATTCTTTAGAAGATATTAATAAAATTACTGCAAAAAGAACAGGCGTGGAAGTAGCTAAAGATGTAAAAATTCTTTATTCCATTGGGGATCAAACCAAATCACTCATTACGGCTCCTTTAATGCTGCGTCACCAGGAAGCTGTTCCTTTTATTGAATTTACCAAAACGATTCATGCCAATTTTTTTGACGATAGCTTGCACATACAAAGCACGATGGATGCGCATTACGCCAAATATTTTGAATCAGAAAGCAAAGTATTTTTAAAAGACAGCGTGGTTGTAATGAATAAAAAAGGCGATACGCTTTACTGCAACGAGTTATATTGGGACAGGCGCAGAACCGGTGAAGAGTTCTATACTGACAAACCGGTACGCATTCGTACACCCACTGAAATTCTCGATGGAGATGGATTGGATGCTCCACAGGATTTTTCCAATTGGCACCTTATAAATGGCAGGGGAATTGTGAGGGTAAGTTCGTCGGAATTTCCGCAGTAAAAATAGTGAATAGTGAATGGTTGAATGGTGAATAATATCCATTTGAATCAGGCGAAGATTAATGTTCATTTCACATT
>DATILZ010000600.1:0-4081 GCA_035475995.1 Hanamia sp.
TCCAATACATTCTTATTTCTTTAATTGCAAGGAAGAATTTGTCACTATCAACCGGTTTTACGATATAGCTATTTGCGCCCAGTTCATAACACTTCTTTATGTCAGGGTCTTCTTTTGAGGACGTAAGGATTACAACGGGTATGCATTTGAGGTCAGGATCAGATTTTATTTTTTCCAGCACCTGCATTCCTGTTACTTTAGGCATCTTAAGATCAAGCAGAATTAACTTCGGATGCTTAAGTATATTTCTTGAAGCATACATTCCTTTGCAATAAAGATAGTCGAGTGCTTCTGCTCCGTCTTTAACATGCTGCAGCTTATTGCTAAAGCCGCTTTTAGTAAGTGCCCTTATGGTAAGAGTTGCGTCATCTATACTGTCTTCTGCAAGTAAAATTTCAACCTCAGTGTACATTTTTTATGTTTTAATATTAGGTAAGCTAAAGTAAAAAGTAGTTCCTTTATCTAAAACAGATTCTGCCCAAACTGTACCATTATGCCGGTTCACTATTTTTTGAACAATTGCAAGGCCAATACCTGTTCCCTCAAATTCCTCCTGTGAGTGTAATCTCTGAAAAACCCCAAAAAGCTTATCATAATATCGCATATCAAATCCTGCACCTTCATCTTTTACATAATAAACTACCAGGTTTTCCTTTTCATAAGCCCCGATTTCTATATTGGTTTCCGGTTTGTATTTCGAGTATTTAATAGCGTTAGAAATTAAATTGATCCAAACCTGTTTAATTAATGATTCATCTCCTTTCGCAGCCGGTAGCAATTTAATTACAAAATGAGGAATAGTTTCATGATCATCAAATACCAATTCATCTTTCACAAATTGCACAAGAGCTGCCATATCAAGATTGGAAACGTTCACTTGTTTTCTTTCTAATTTAGAAAATGCAAGCAGGTCATCTATAAGCTCACCCATCTTTTTCGAATTGTGGATAATAGATTGAAGCACTTTTTTCCCATCGGTATCCAGTTTGCCTGCATAATCCTCAACAAGGATCCTTGTATATCCGTTGATCGCTCTTATAGGAGCCCTTAAATCATGTGATACAGAATAGGAAAAGGATTCCAGTTCTTTGTTAACCGATTCCAACTGGGCAGTTCGTTCTATCACTTTATTCTCCAGTTCATCATTGAGTTTTCGTATATCATCTTCGGCTTGTTTTAGTTCCCGGTTTGCTATGATTAACTCTGCCGCTCTTTTTTCTTTTTCTATATTTTGAAAAACAAGTTCTTCATTTGCAATCACTAACTCTGCTGCTCTTTTTTCTTTTTCCATACTTTGAAAAACAAGTTCTTCATTAGCGATCACTAACTCTGCTGCCCGTTTTTCTTTTTCTTTATTTTGAAAAATAAGCTCTTTGTTGGCAATCACTAATTCTGCTGCCCGTTTCTCTTTTTCCTGATGTTGAAAAACAAGCTCTTTATTAGCAATTACTAATTCTGCAGCCCGTTTCTCTTTCTCTTCGTTTTGAAAGGCTAATTCTTCATTAGCGATAATTAATTCCGCTGTCCGATTTTCTTTTTCTTCATTTTCAAGAGCAAGTTGTTCACCAGCATCAATTAATTGATTGGATTTGTTTTTAACCATAAAATCTTTGTAAGAGGTTGTTTGTTATAAATCCAGGGTAGCAGTAGTAGTAAAGTTAATCAATTAAATTTATCTTCTCCTGTACCCCGGTTCTTTATTCTATGGGGATCCTTCACAAATCCTGCTTTTTCAGGTGCAGATAAACAAGCCTTTGGTTATGCATTTCTTTTGTGCTAAGTAAAATAGGCTGATCCTCATGCTGACAGAATTGGAATTACTTTTCATCCTTTGTCCATTTTATTCAAATAAGTCAGGCATCTCTTTTTTAATGCTTCGTAATCGAAGACTTCTTTTTTCTTTTGCATAATTAAACTGTGTTTTAAAGTTCTTAAATCATTTGAACTTTGACACGGTTTATTTTACAGCAGTATCTTAGTCTTGACCACTGAATCCGGCACGCATTCTATCCAGTTCTTTTAGTCTGTTTTGATTTTTTGCAAGATCTGCGGTAAGCTGGCGTATCTTTTTATTTTGATCGTGCACTGCATTACCGGCTTTTCTTGAATCTTTTGCATCTTTTACGGATCTCCTCGCTTCCTGCTTTGCTCTCCTCGCATCTCTTACACTTCCATTAGTAGCATGGGATGCTTTATCCGCCGTTGCCGTAGCAGTACTTTGCGCATCAGAACTGGCTTTGTCCGATTTGCTGCTATCTTCTGCCAGGTCATTTTGTGCCTTCGTAAGCCTGGTAGTAAGGTCCGCAATATTACTGCTTACCCTGGCATATTCTTTATTAAACGCTACCGAATCTGCAGTTTTATAAGTTTGTGAAAAGGCGGGCACGGTACCCATGATAAACAACAGTACCGGCAAAAGAAAAATCTTTTTCATTTTATTTTATATTTATTTGTGTGTAAAGTTTTGCAGAAGGCTGCAAAATTTAATTTGAAGAAGTGAATAATACAATCGATAGTATCAATTAACGAGCCGCGTTTCCTATTCCCATCCTGGCGCAGATCTCCTGGCTTGTGCATGAGCGTTAATCAGCATCAACAATATAATGATGTATCACCCACGGTAACGTGATTGCTTTTACACAAACCTCACAGGTTTTTAAAACCTGTGGGGGTTTTATTGAAGTTTATTTAAAATCCAATTCCTGGGTTAACCTTCCACCTTGTAGTACCCGTAAATCATTTCTTGAAACCGCCTGTGTATGCAGCACATTCTCATCCTGTCCAAGCACTTTTTTAGCTATTGCCTCCATTTTTTCAGTAGCGCCATCCAGCATTGCATAATTTTTTATTTCGTAGATCAGCATCAGATCCCAACTGTTTTCAGAAACCAGGGGTGTAGAAAGAACTTTATAATCCATAATGTAGCCTGCATCTTTAGCGGCTTGCATTTCTTTTATCCAGCCAACACTTAGGTTTTTTAAATAAAGCTCTGTCATGCCAGGTTTGGTTTGAATAAATTGCACTTGCCATAACGGCCCTTCTGTATAAGGCTTATCAGTTTGGGCATTAATGTTTTGATTGCAAAACATTAAAATGAACACAGCAGTTGCTGAAGAAAGAAGAAGCTTTTTCATGATTTTGTTTTTTTGTTTTTTTAAAAAAGAGTGGCCTAAAATTTAAATTCAGTTTTTCCCAGGCGTTGAAAATTATCACCTAAGCCGGCAGGTTTTCAAAACCTGTGAGGGTTATGATAATTTTGTTTTAAAATAATAAATTGAAATGCAGACGGCGCTTAAAAAAGAAAGCAAGTTGTCAGGGAGTAAATACAGATTTGAAGATGTAAGGTAGATACTTGATCAAGAATAAAAATATATTTTGCGTCATTTTATTTTGACAATCAACTCAATAATTTCAACGGTTCCATGTCTTATGCCGGTTTTCGAAAGTGTTCCGGTTGCCACTTTTCAAAGGTTTGTTATCAGAGTAAGTTCATTTTCAATCGCAGTTACACCAATTAAAAGGTCAAATTCGTCATGCATCGGTTTACCAATTTTTTTCAGTTGCACTTTTTCCTTAGCATAAAGTTTTATAGAACCAAATATTGGAATTATTGAAAGTCCGCTTACAAAAGCGTCCACGATTTATGTGATTTTAACGGATTCTCGTGTTAAGTAAAGACTATGAACGGCTATACCCCGCATGTATCACCCCTGCCGGCATAAACGCCTCCTTTTTCATCTCCACCCGTATTGTATTCAAATCTTTTATAGATGAGCCGGGCAGCAGCAACCAAAAGGCTCTGCTGAGGTGTGTCCACATGAAACTCCAGTACATGGGCGGCAACCGGTATATCGTTATAAAGAATATCTATCGTATGCGTTTCGTTGCCGGATGGCTCACCTGTTTTCAACAGGCATCCCGCTACAGAAATCACCAGTGTTACCAAACCGGTACCTGCCGGAGCGGATATTTCCCTGGAAGGAACAAAGGTGTTGATACTTACGGTAACAAGGTTTTGCTGCGGTAAGCTGATGCTAGTAGTACTTTAAACCTTTCACTGACCGGTTGCCCTTTTGTAAAG
>DATILZ010000601.1:0-6605 GCA_035475995.1 Hanamia sp.
CTGGGTGCGTATATCATGTTTTTCGGCTTCAGTTTTACCCTCAGCGATCAGCTCTCTGCCCCGTGCCATAAAAGGTTCCAGCTTCACCGAATAGCAAGCTACTTTTATTCCCTTCTCTTTTGGATCATCACAAAGGCAAACTAGATTACCTGTGCCTTTTTGAAGAGTGACAAGTTTGCCTGATGGATCATATCCCAAAACTGTTTCGTTTTGCCTCTGATCTGGCGGAGCCGCGAGTAAGGCTGTTTTTATCTGTACGTCTGCCGGTAAAATCGTTTGTGCAGATAAGCAATTACCAGCAAAAAATAAAAAGCAAAGGATAATTGAAGGTTTCATAATTGTATGTTTTTATGATTTACTAAAATTAATGAAACTTTTACAATTGCATTTGAAACTGAATAACCACCGGCTTTCCAGCCTTACAATTTTAATCCTTTTATCAGCAAAACTGACTTTACAGATTGTTCTTTTAAATGTAAAAATTTGCGTCGCTCTTCATCGTTACTGAAGTTTTTAAAATCGGGTTCTGTTTCAAATTCAACCAAATGAATTTCATAAGGCTTTTCAATATGATGTTCGATATAGGCATTATCCGTTGGCCTTACACGCAATAAAAGCTTTCCATTATATTTTGTAATTGCCGGAATTGCAATCTCTTCAAATTGATTGAAGATGCTTTCCTGTCCTTCTTTTACGTAAACCAATTGTGTCAGAAATATCATTTTATTGTATTGAAAAAGTAAGCTTCATTTATTGAAAAAATAATTGCCGGTACGCAACAAATAGAGCCAATTCCTGTTTTACGGCCGGTGCCGGCACTTTTGATCTATTTTAGTTGAAAGTGAACTGATCATTTCTTTCCTGTTTGTGCTTTAAAGGTACATAAAGAGTCCGGAAAGAATATTTGAATTAAATACTGATCATTTACCCAAAAAAAAATAAAAAAACAATAAATAAAAAAAACATTGCGAAAGGAAGATCTGATTTTAGTTCTTCAGAGAAGATTGGACAATTTTCCTGTTAACTTCTGTCTGTTTTATTTTACACAAAAAACATTCCATGCAACCGGATCTTTGTTAATTTAGTAAATTAATTTTTTCCTTAATCCTTAAATTTCTTTTTATGATTATTGTTCACGACATTTTTATTTGCAAGCCGGGGCAAGCTTCAAAGATGGCCCGGTTGTTTAAAGACGTTATGTCTGAGAATGAAGAATTGGTAAACATTATGACCGACATGACGGGAGAATTTAACCGGGTGGTAATGGTGACAAAATATGAAAGCCTTACTGCTTATGAACAAAACTTTCAAAAATACATGAAGGATAGCGATGAGATGAAAAAGATGAAAGAAAAAATGCAGGGCTATCAGGATATGTATCTCTCAGGTTCGAGGGAGATTTTCCAGGTGTGGTGAAATAAACATGGCGAAAATATTGGCAGATGAAAATCTTAACTTCGTTACCAAATATTTAAAAAGATAAATCATCTGCTATGCCTCAAATAGTTATAGAAGCACGTAACGCCGCTATCAGCAAATCAATGAAAGTTAAGCGCATTCTTCCTTTCCGGCTGAGGCGAATGGTGGGGCCGTTTATTTTTATGGATCATGCCGGGCCTGTATTGCAAACTCCTTCTTCCTTATCCTCTTTGGATGTACTGCCTCATCCGCACATCGGGCTTTCGACGATTAGTTATCTTTTTGGCGGCCAGGTAACTCATCGTGATAGTTTGGGTGTAGAGCAAATAATCCGTCCGGGAGAAGTAAACTGGATGACTGCCGGTAGCGGTATTTCACATTCTGAAAGATTTGAAGATCCGGCGGCGCTGGCAGGAGGGGAGCTGGAAATGATACAAACATGGGTAGCGCTTCCTGAAAAAGACGAAGAGGATCATCCTTCGTTTAATAATTACACTCCCGATGAGCTGCCGGTATATACGGGCAAGGGCATCTGGATGAGGCTGATTGCGGGCAACGCTTATGGATTAAATAACCAGGTAAAAACTAACTCCCCTTTATTCTATCTGCACGCTGTAGTGCAGGAAGGAGCTTCTTTTGATCTTCCAAAAGAGCATAGCGAAAGGGCCTTCTATATTGCAAAAGGAAGTGTGGAAGTAGCTGGCAATAAATATCATGCAGGACAAATGGTGGTATTTGACAAAAGTGAAGAACCGGTTATCATTGCAAAAGAAACAACCACGTTAATGCTTTTGGGAGGGGAACCACTTGGCGAAAGATTTATCTGGTGGAATTTTGTTTCTTCCCGCAAAGAACGGATCGAACAGGCAAAAGAAGATTGGAAGCAAGGCCGTATCAAATTACCACCGGCAGATAACAGTGAATTTATTCCGCTTCCTGAAGATAAATCAAGACCTGCCGGAAGTGTGCCAAAACCAGAGCCGCTTTCCTGAAAATAATTTAATCAACCGGCTCTAAATCTTTTTTAGCCAGCCAGCCGCGGGTTGATTGTCCTTTTTTATTCACATAGATCACATACACAAAACCATTCTCTTCTGCAGTAGGCACTAATACAAGGTCTTGCCTGGGTTCCAGGAAAAAAGTTTTTCGTTTGCTTGAATCGGGCTGGTAATGAAACCAGGTTTTATTCACCACAGTATATTGTTTTGAAGAATCAGCACTTGCAGTTTCAGCTTTATTTTCCGCTGGCAATATTTCTTTTATCACCGTGTTTTTTTTTATATCTGAAGGTTCATTTTTTTGTTGAAACGCTGAAGTATGAACAGGCATTTTTGAAATAGCTTTAGCTGAATCTGCAACAGCTTTGCTAAAAGGATTGAATTTGATTTTAGCATTGGAAAAATCCAAATACAACCATCCCGCGGCAATAGCCAAAACCAATATCAGAAGAATCGCAGGAGCAGCTTTCCTTTTACGCTTACGTTTTACTAAAGGAGCAGGACGTTCATAAAAATGATCAAGACTTTCTTTTTTTGTTGCAACAATTATTTTTTCCTCAGCTTTGGATATATCAGATGGTTCGGCTTCTGAAACCAATTTATAATCGTTAAAGTTCAGGTTATAATTATTCGCTTTTATATCGTACGCGCTTATAAAAAAACTATTCCGGGTGGATATTTCTTTGCGGTTTTTCCAATTATCCAAAACAATATTGGCATGGCTTAATTCCTCCGAAAGACGCACCTGGTCTGCCTCCGGATTCTTTAAGGTTTCATTGAGGCTACGGGTTTTCTTCGGCTTTTCCATTTTGCAAAACCAAACGCGGCTTGTTGTTTCTGCTTCTTGTTTATTAAAGATCAGAATGCTGGCCGACGAAAAAGATTTGCTATCCGGAAACAAATGAATTATCCCTTCGAGGTTTGTATTCTCTACAATTTCTTTGCGGATATCCTGAATCGCGGGAAGAATATTTTTTAAGAAATTTTCGTGCACCAATACAACTGCCCGGCTTCCGGTGTGCAGATTTTTCAGAATATAATTTAATAAAATGATCTCCCTTTTCTCATGTTCAGACACCGGTGTTTTGTCTTCGCTGATCACATACTCTTCGTTTCCCCTCTGTAATAAGTTTGAAACGAAAAGGGTTTGTTTCTGATTAAGGTTTGCCTCTGAAGAAGTAAAAATTTTCACATGCGGATCATTGATTCCATGAACCATCATGCGCATTGCTGCCATACGAAGCTGACTGGGATTAGATTCCATGCCTGTTAGCCTTAAAGAAAGATCTTGTTTAAAAGGCAGATCGCTTTCAATAAATTGCGCCGCATTTATTAAAAGGCTTCCGCTTCCTGTAGCAATATCACAAATAATATCATTGGCACCGGGCTCCAAAATGGAGATCATCAAACGGGAAATAAATTCAGGAATGAATAATGGTCCCTTTTGTGCTTTTTCTACCTTATTAAAAAGGTATTCGATAATGGCGCATTGTGTAGCCGTATCGCCCGATTCAATTAAATTAATAATCTCAATAACATTCAAAAGCAATTTGGGCGTTGGCTTCAGCAGCAGAGGCGTTCTGAAATAAGGGCTATATAAGCCATCGGTTTGTCCGTATTCGTGCATCAGATCCAGAATTCCAAACTGCCTTGTAAAAAGCTGGTGAATAGATTGTGCATCCATATCTCTCAGCATCGTCCATGTAAATTCTTCTATTTCTTTAATAAAAATAAAATGCCCTGATTTGAGAGACGATACGTTTTTGCTGATCAAATTGTGATCATCCGATTTTTTTACAAAGAAAATGTAACTGGTCAGATCGAGAATGGCGACAGGCCTTAAATTGCTAACAGGCCAGCAATTATCCCATTTCTCGTCAATAATCTTTTTTAAATTTAGAGTAAGCATCATTATATAAACTTTATACTAAACAAAAACTTTGCTAAAAATTTTTTTAACATCAATATCAGGTCAATTTAGTATCACGCATTTTAAAAATTAGTAAAAAGTTAACTGATAAAAGGTACATTTTCAGAGGATTATAAACTTTTGTAATAAAAACACTTTAAAGTGATAAAAAAGGAAATTTATGTATGCGAAAGCCGTACGCGGAGGAAGACAGAAGATGAAAGGGATATTAGAATTCTGACGGCAGCTGGTGGTGAGGATAGGAGCAAGCCTTAACCAGCTTTTGGAAATGGTCAGCAGTTTTAAATTGAGGAAACCTCCGGAGCGTTTATTTTTTCGTCAGTCTATCACGAAGTTTAATCACCGTTCAACAATGTTACAAAAGCTCCTATTTATTCCTTCCGCCCCACTTGTTGCACCCGATGTTAGCGATTTGTTGTTTTTATTCCTTAAGTCTGATCATACAGGTTACCGCTTCTTTTTCGTTATCATACAACTCTACACAATAACCTTGCGGGTCAAGATCAGGCTTTTTAAGTAGTTGCTGAAATGCCCTGTCGATACTCATTACATCTTTTCTAAAATCATTTACCAAAATGGCGATGTACTTCCCTTTGGGTATAATCAATGTCTTGCATTGCAATTTCTCCGCCTCACCTTCATACATTTCTTCTGCTGCCGCACGATAAATAATTCCGCTATTGTTCTCCGGACGTGATATACCAAAAATCCTTCTTTCTTTAGAGAAAGGGAACAAGCTGTGTAATTTTTGAATAGCTTCTCCAATGCCTTGAGGAAAGGATGTTGCGGTAACATAAAATACCTTGATGTCTTTTTCTAAAATTTTTGTTTCCATTTTTGAATTTTTATACAAAGGAACCTTAGCTGTTCGTTGTTCTCATATATGTCTTTCTCGGTTTAATTAACTTTTGCTCTTTAACTGATGAATTTTGTAAAATGTGTCTAACCCTTTAAATGAAAACAAAATACCGACTAAGCCTAACAAGGAACGTAGCCAATTCATATCTTTCCATTGTGATAAAGCCGTTCTTATTTGCTCAGCATGTCCCTCAATTGGAGAAGTGAAAATTATTATATCCCGGGGAACAAAATAAATAAATGTTAGCACGGCAATAATTGCATATGAAAAAAATGAGACGGAAAAATAAATACGTAATGAAATTGAATCTTTCCAAAATAAAATTATTGTAAGCAGAATAAGAAACTGATTAATGGGTGCTATAATTGCAAAGAAATTTCTTGGGTCAACTTTATTATAATAATCTCTTGCGGTTTGAATGGAAGTTGGAATGTCAGCTCCCCAGCTTTTAGCGTCAACTACAAGATTATAAATGGTTATCATCAAAAGCCCTGATGCAGAAATGATTGATAAAAACAATATTAATTTTTTCATGACAATGAAAATTTATTTATAGAGTAATCATCAGCCGTTCATTGTTTTATTTTACTTTTTCAATGGAAAATTAAACATCCAGCAAATTCCGTACTTATCTAAACAGCAATCCCAAAGTGCACCCCAAAATTGGTCCGCCAAGGGTGCAATTTAAAGCATCACCGCGTATTGCCTACAACGGCCAGCACTTGCTGCGTGCTGGAATTCAATGCTCGTCCAGCCCAACCTTCAGCCCAATTAAATTTATTAAAGTTCAAATTACGAACAAAAGTCGAAAAGAAATCCTTCTGCCGAAACTGATGATGATAGTGAATAAAAAGATGAAAATTTATTCGTCTGCCAGCATAGAAGCAAGCCCAATGTTGTCCATTCGCTTATCTTTCGAAAAATAGTTTTTATACTGCTAAAAAGAAAAATACCGCTCCCTTTCTCTCTTACCCTTTCTTGTCGCTTTTTGCAATATATCGGTCATAGAAAGCACCTGTTCCTTTTGCATCTATTCTTCCAACAATTACTTGTACTGAACTTTTACTTATGTCATTGTCAGGCTGCAAATGCACATGTTCTCTTGCTCCAATCGGAAGGTCAGTTATATCGTCTTGATTCAAATCAGCCAGTCGTGTCAAAAGTCTCGCAAAAGATTTAAGCCCTTCGGGATCACCGTGAATTAATATGTCTTGCCATTTTGTTAATTCACCTTCAAATTCATCTTCATTGTCCACAACAAATATGTCCAAATGTCCAGTGATTTCTGATTTGTATTTTTTCATTTCTAAGTTAAAATATAAAAATTACTTGTTAGCATATTTGGTGTGTAGCAAGTGATGCACAGAATAAGTACAAAAGTTCATCAAAGAATTTTCAG
>DATILZ010000602.1:0-1902 GCA_035475995.1 Hanamia sp.
TTCGAGGCTTTGTTTTTAGAAAATTAATTGCTGCGTCTAATCTTGTTTTTGCCAAAGCAGGATCTTTATAAAAAGTAGTAGCTAATTCTTGTGCTTCTTTTGCATTGGCAGCAGTATCACCATTTCCATACATGTCTGTAGCGAGTGCGATATAACCAAGCTTGGCAAGTTCTTTTGCACGCATTTTTGGATAATCTGTCAATCCCCACCATTCGTGAACAACTACAATTCCCGGCCGTTTGCCTTTTTGATCTTCATTGTAAAAGATAAACCCATCATACCTTTTGCCGTCGATTTCATAATGGATGGAATCTTCTTTGATATTTTCAGAAGAACTGTTTTTTGTAGAATCCATGGCGGTCTTTGTTTCGTTATTACTAGATGAATTGTTGCAGGAAATTGCAGAGGCCATACTTATAAATAAAGCAACTGCTATTAATTTAAAATTCATAAAATGATGATTTAATCACTAAAAGTACAAAAATTACAGATTAAAGTTCTTTATATGGATTTCAGGGCCGAAGAATGCGCAACCTTAATCACTTTATTTCAATTTAAACATAATTCAAATGGTTGGCAACCTTGAACCCCGCTACAAATTGAAATGTTCTTTTTATTCTTTAAATACTTATATCAGTAAATGAATAAATAAGTAGAATTTCAATTCTATTTAGGCCATAGTTCTAAATCCAATTTGCTTTAAAAAAAATGGCCAGTGATAAAAATCACCGGCCTTGCTTACCTCTGAAACCACAAGAAAAAGTTTAATTTTTTTTTTCTTCAAAAAAATTATAAACGATAAGCTTATTCTGACTAAATATGATAAAACTAAAACCTAAATCCACATTGATTAAGTCTATTGGGTTTGTGTACGGTTTTTTTAAATATAGGAATAGGAAAGAAAGGATGGGGCTGCTAAATTAATATTTATTTATTGATAAAAACAAAATTTATCGTGTTTAATTTGAATATTTTTTTAATTCCTTAGCCGCCAGCAGGTCAATTTTTTTTATTTTATAATCATACCACCATTTTGGAGCGGTTTTTTTCAAAACAGTATCTATACTTCTCATGCCAAATAAATTCCAAACACCCTTCATTTTTCCTCCAAGAGAACTTTGAAGCGCCCGCAAACTCATTGCAAAACCGCTGTCAATATATTCCATGTGGTGCCAATATCCGGCAGGCATGAATAAAGTATCGCCGGGATTTAAAATCAAATCATAACCAACTGCATGGCGCAATGCCGGGAATTTTTCATAATCAGGAAGTCCTTCATTTTTGTTGTAATTTGAAAAATCGGCAAGGCTTAAAACCTCAAAAGGTTTTCTGTATAATTTATGCTGTTCTTCGTGGCGAAACAATAACACCCTTTTTCTTCCGGCAAATTGTGTGTGCAAAATATGCGAAAGATCGATATCGAAATGCATGTGTGTAATAGAAGATTCGCCGCCGGTAAAAAGCATTGGGTATTTTTTTACAAAACCCGTCATCAGATGTTCGGGCCACGTAAAATCATTAATTAATTGGGGAGCATGCTCAAAAATATTAAACAAAAAAATTCTCCATGCTGCAGGCCCTTTTTGAATCATTTCCACATATTCGCCAAAGGTTTTGTAATCATCGGCGGTATTAATGGGCGTATATGCGTCGCTTTTTACATTGTTGTAAAGGGCTACTTTTTGATTGCCAACTATTTCTTTAAAATAATCCCATGACCATTTTTTATACGCGGGCCATTTCCTTGAAAGTCCGGTAATGACAAGTGGTTTTTTGGGTAGATAATAATTGTTTTTGAAATCTTTTGGTTCTATATTTTCAACTGTATCTATTGGATGTAGTTCCATATAAGTAAAGCTTTGCGGGGCAAAATTAGTCATTCTGAATTGATGAAATTTTAAA
>DATILZ010000603.1:0-3029 GCA_035475995.1 Hanamia sp.
TAGTGGAAAAAATATAATCGCCTGTTCTTATACAGGAACAATAGGAACGCCTGTATTGTTTGATAAAAAATATTTTGATGCGCTGATGAATTTGCAGGGAAGTGAAGGAGCTAAAAAATTATTGCAAACTTACCGTGAAGATGTGGCGTTGGTTTCATTTGAAAAAGGTGAGATTGATATTGATACTAAAATGGATTATAAAGAATTATTAAAGGCAATTTGATGATAAAAATAATTGTTCCGCTTTCAATATTTATATCAGTTTTTATCCCTGCTTTTACAAATGCACAGCAGCAAAAAATTACTGTTGCGGTTGCAGCCAATATGCAATATGCTTTTAATGATTTGAAAAATGAATTTGAAAAATCAACAAATATTCAGGTAGATGTGGTAGTCGGCGCTTCAGGAAATTTAACGCAGCAAATCATGCAGGGCGCGCCTTTTGATGTTTTTGTTTCAGCTGATACCGCTTATGCGCAAACGCTTTTTAAAAAACAATTTGCCGCGGAAAAACCTAAAGTGTATGCCCGTGGAGTGCTTGTACTGTGGACAACAAAACCCGGTTTAAAACCGGAAGCAAATCTTCAATTTCTATTATCATCTAAAATTAAAAGTATCGCCATTGCCAATCCAAAAATTGCACCTTACGGAACCGCAGCCGAGGCTGTTTTAAAAAAATATAACCTGCAGGAAAAGATTTCCGGCAAGTTAGTTTATGGTGAAAGCATTACCCAGGCAAGCCAGTTTATTGCCACGCAAAATGCAGATGTTGGTTTCACCGCAAAAGCTATTGTTCTTTCCAATGAAATGAAAAATAAAGGCAGTTGGATTGAATTAAATTTGAATGATTATCCGCCCCTTTTACAATCAGCAGTTCTTTTGAAATATGGAATAAAAAAAAATCCTTCAGCAAAAAGGTTTTATGACTTTTTGTTTTCAAAACAGGCAAAAGCTATTTATAAAAAGTATGGTTATATTGTTCAATAAAGAATAAGATTTGCTGATTAGTAAACCAACAAATAACATGAATTCCTTTTTATTCACAAAGCAATATTATGATTGAATTACAACCTTTATGGCTCACGTTTAAACTGGCATTCTTCACAACACTTGTTTTATTTTTTATAGCGATTCCACTTGCCAATTGGTTATCTCATAAAAAAAATATTTTCAAAACAATTGTTGAAGTAATTGTAACCATGCCGTTGGTATTGCCGCCAACGGTAATTGGTTTTTATATGCTTTTGGCATTTAGCCCCGGCAATGCGTTTGGCGCTTTTTTAGAAAAATGGTTTGATATACGTTTGGTTTTTTCATTTGAAGGATTGCTTGTGGCATCTGTTATTTATAGCCTGCCTTTTATGGTGCATCCCATTCAATCCGGATTTGCATCTTTGCCATCAAGTTTACAGGAAGCTTCTTATTCTTTGGGTAAAACAAAAAGGCAGACTTTGCTCAAAGTTTTATTGCCAAATATCAAGCCTTCTTTACTGACTGCAATCGTCTTAACTTTTGCGCATACAATTGGCGAATTTGGCGTGGTGCTGATGATTGGTGGAAATATTCCAGCCAAAACACGCACTGCTTCTGTTGCCATTTATGATGAAGTGGAAGCGTTCAATTATCACCATGCAAATATATATGCAGCTATTTTGATGGTGCTATCATTTATTATTTTGTTCACCATGTATTTAGTGAACCGGAAAGTGCAGGAGGTAAAATATTTATAAAAAAAGAATCTCGGTTGTAGGTTTATCAAGGGCTCACTGTAATTTTTCGATAAACTTCATCATACGCTCATAATGCGAGCCTTTCCAATAAATGCGTTTACAATTATCACATTGCCAGAATTCATTAAAATAATGTTTGGTATTTGCCTGAAGCTGATTGGCAATTGCATCTTTAGTTACAGCATGCAAGCCGCCATTACAAACCATACATTTTGTAAAAGGATTAATTTTTTCTTTTAAATTAAAATGTATCAGCGCCTCCTGTAATTGGATCTCCGGATTCTCTGAAGTAAGAATAAAACACTGGATTGATTTATTATTTTTAAATGCATTATTTTTTGAAAGTAAAATTCTGCTTTCATTCATCGCATTCAACAACAGCTCCTTATTTGAAAGCGAATGATTATACACTACATCAAAACCGAGCATGCGCAACAGTTTTGCGAGTTTACCAAGATGAACATCTGCAATAAATTTCATGCAAAAGAAACCACCATCATTATGCCAGTAAAACTTATCTTACTTTTTGTTTCGCTTTTATTTTGATTTCATCTAAATAAAATTCACCGCAGAACTTTTTTATAAATTGACAGTTTCTCTTTCATTAACTTTGATTATGCAAACACCTGATATCTCGCATAAAGCATTTTGGGATGTGCGCTTTTCTGATATTGATTTTGAAAAGCATTCATTGTATGTGACGGAAAAAATTTTCAATTATGGCACATGGAAAGACCAGGTTGCTATCATGAAATTTTATGGTTTGCAACAGATAAGAAAAGAAATTGTGAACGCAGGGCTATTTGCGCAAACCGGTAATTAGTTTTTTATGTGTCATTCTGCAACTGCAGAAAAAAGATTTCAGATGTTACAGCAAAATGCAGTTACACCCGCTACCCTGGAATTATTAAAATCAATTTGCACAATAGGGCAGATGAGAACCCACCCTAAAAAGGAGAAAATATATTTATATTATCTTTCTTGTTGAAATACTTTTGGCCACGCTATGATTAATTTCTCTTTACAAAAAATGTTGCATGCAGGTGATGGTGAAATGAGGCTTGATGTGAATTGTGAAATTGAAAATGGTGCGTTCATCAGTTTATATGGGCCGTCGGGCGCGGGGAAAACTTCACTCATCAGAATGCTTGCAGGTTTTATGAAACCGGATGCGGGTTTTATAAAAGTAGAAGATAAAATTTGGTTTGACAGTGAAAATAAAATAAATATTGCCCCACAGCATAGACTTGCCGGCTTTGTGTTTCAGGATTATGCACTTTTTCCGAATATGAATGTGGA
>DATILZ010000604.1:0-5094 GCA_035475995.1 Hanamia sp.
TGGCGTAATTCCGTGACCGAGGTTTGCAATATATTTTTGAACTCCAAATTCATCAATCATTTTCTTCACTTCTTTTTTTATTTCAGCAATCGGCAATAACAATTTTGCGGGATCAAAATTTCCCTGCAAAGTTATTTTATCGGAACTTAATTCTCTCGCCATTTTGGGAGAAATGCACCAATCAATTCCCAAACCTGAAGCACTGCTTTCACTCAAATCTTTCAGCGCATACCAGCTTCCTTTTGGAAATAAAATCACCGGCGCATTATCTTTTAAAGCATCTGCAATCTGTATTAAATAAGGTTGCGCAAATCTTTTAAAATCTTCAGGACTTAAACAACCGCTCCAACTATCAAAAACCTGTACAACATCAGCGCCAGCCTTTGTTTGCGCTTTTAAATATCTAATTGTTGTGTCAGTAATTTTTTGTAATAATTGATGTGCAAGTTCTGGCTGGGTAAAACAAAATTGCTTTGCCTTTTCCCAGGTTTTACTTCCTTTACCTTCCACCATATAACACAAAATCGTCCATGGCGCTCCTGCAAAACCAATCAAAGGAACTTCGTCATTTAATTCCTGTTTGGTGAGCGACAAAGCTTTCATTACATAATCCAGTTTTTCTTCCACTGCATCAGTAAACAAAGAATTAATGTCATTTTGTGTTTTGATAACGTTCGGTAACAAAGGGCCTTTGCCTTCTTCCATCAAAACTTCTATGCCCATCGCTTGTGGAATTACCAAAATATCAGAAAAAATAATCGCCGCATCAACGCCTATTCTTCTAATTGGTTGCAAAGTAATCTCAGCAGCAAGTTCCGGTGTTTGAACTCTTGTAAAAAAATCATATTTCTCACGAAGTTGTATGTATTCAGGCAAATATCTTCCTGCCTGGCGCATCATCCAAACCGGCGGCCGCTCTACGTTTTCACCTTTCAACGCTCTCAATAAAAGATCATTTTTTAATTCACTCATTTAAACAGTTTTTATTGGGCTGAAATATTTTATTACTTCAGCTATTAAATTTTCAATGCCTGGAATTTCTGAAATTACTATTGAATTATTTGAGAAACTTTTTACTTCATCAGCAGTTGTTTTCCCAATTGCAAAAATTTGGGTTCTTGCTTCCAAATTATTTTTTACAAAAAAACTTCTTACCGCACTTGGGCTGAAGAATAATATTCCATCATATTTTTTTGAAACAATTTGCGGAGTCTCAGTTGTTTGATAAACAACCAATTCTTCAACACTGATTTCATGCTTTGCTAATTCGTTTGGCAACAAATCCCTTCGTTGATTTCCGCAAAAGAAAACAACCTGTTTTGCCGAAATATCTTCAATTATTTTTTCTGCAAGTTCCGCTGCATCCTTTGCTGATGCCACAATTGAAGAATCTGGAAAAAGTTTTTCTATTGCTTTTTTTGTAGCTGGCTCAATGCAAAATATTTTCCAATTGGTTTGTTTTGAAACGATTTTTTCAACAGCATTCACTGCATTCGAACTGGTAAAAATTGCTGTAATCTTCTTTTTAGAAAGATCTGTGATCCGGTTTCTGATTTCTGCTGAAATATTTTCCTTTGTGTCAATGAAGTTTATTTCATCAATACAAATATTTTTTTGTGCAGCGTCTTTAATGAAGGAATCGCGGATCTTTTTTGTACTTAATATCTGAACTTTATTTTGCATTTCTAATCGAGTAAATTATTTTTTTTGCTGCATCATTCTGCAACAATTCTTCAGCCGCTGTAATTCCCAGATCCATGAAATTTTCTATCGCAGCTTCTTTTCTTATATCAAATTTTTCTTTTCCATCAATGCTGCAAACATTTCCCCTGAAAACAATTTTATCATTTTCCAGAACCGCTAAAGCGCTGATTGGCGTTGAACATCCGCCTAATAAAGTTCTTAAAAAATCCCGCTCAATTTTCGTACATTTTTGTGTTGCCTCATCATTTAATGAATTGACAGCTTCAAAAGCTTCTACATCATGTTCGCGACATGAAACCGTAATAGCGCCTTGTGCCGGAGCCGGAAGCATCCAATCCAAATCAATTGAATTTTCGGGACGAAGATGAATTCTTTCCAGGCCCGCGGCAGCAAAAATCGCCCCGTTCCAATTGTTTTCTTCTAATTTTCTCAAACGTGTATTTACATTTCCCCGCAGGTTTACAATTGTATCATCAGGATAGCGATTCAGCCACTGTGCTTTGCGGCGAATGCTGCTGGTGGCAATGGTTAAACTTGAGAATTGATTCTTGAATGTTGAATGTTGAAAATTATTCAATTTATCTTCAATGTAATTTTTATCGCCTCTGAAAACCAAAATATCTTTATAGGAAGCGCGCTTTAATACCGCTGCCAGCCTTATTCCCAATGCTGGTTGTGTGGGCACGTCTTTCATTGAATGAACCGCAATGTCTATACGATTATTCAACAATGCTACATCTAGAGTTTTGGTAAAAATTCCCTGAACGCCCAGTTCATACAATGGAGTTTTTGTATCAATATCACCTTCGCTTTTGATAAAAATCAATTCTGAATCAACACCAATTTCTTTAAGTAACTTTTGTACATGTGAAGCTTGCCAAACCGCCAGTTCGCTTTCGCGGGTGCCTATCTTAAGGTGTCGTTTCATAATTCATTTGAAGATAGCTATTTAAAGCATTTATACAGAGGCAGCCTTTGTTATTTTTATGTTTTAACTGAATGGCAAGAGAGGCAATCGTTTTGTGAATTTTATTACCATTCAATTCATTAAAATATATTTCATTCAATTCGAAAAGTTGTGATTTTACCAGCACCAATAAAGGATTGTTGAACTGCTGACGATGCCATTGTTCAAGACTGCTCAAAGTATCATCAATTATTTCCAAAGCCTTAGGGATTTCTGCATGTCTCAACGAAATCGTTTTATCAAGAATTTGCGATACTTCATCCACATTTAAAAGAGTTGTTCCCGGTATTTCTTTCACCCTGCGATCAACATTTTGAGGCACGGCGAGATCAAGTATGAGCCTTGATTTGGGTGTAACAAAGAATGAAGGATGAACGGTATAAGATCCTGCAGCAGAACTGGCAATAATAATATCAGCATCATTGCATGCAGCCATAATATCTTTATATGGAATAAATTCTGCATCATACAATGCCGCTAATTCTGAAGCTTTTTCATCTGTCCTGTTCGTGAATGAAATACACGTTCCGGGCAAATAATCTTTTAAATTTTTTGCAATATGATTTCCAAATTTACCCGTTCCTACCAGTAAGATTTTTTTACCTGAAAGGTTTCCGGTTTTCTCTTTTATTATTTCAATTGCAGCATAAGAAACAGATACGGTACCGGAACTTAAATTGGTTTTTGTTTTAATTTCTTTTGATACCTGCAATGCATAATTGATGGCGCGTTCCATAAAACTATTGATACACCCATTTTCCTTTGCGATCTTTGCAGATTGTTTTAACTGCGATAAAATTTCGTAATCTCCTACTATTTGAGAATCAAGGCCAGATGCCACTTTAAACAAATGGCCAATAGCTTCAATCCCCTGGTAAGTATAGCCATGATCCACAAAATCTTTTTGCAAACAATTTGTATTTGAGCAAAATAACTCTACCAGTTGCTGTGGATCACTGAGGCCGTAAATTTCTGTACGGTTACAGGTAGATAGTACCATGCATCCGGTGATATTTTTTATAAGCGATTCTTTTAATAACAAAACGGATTGATCAGTTGATAAAGAGAATTTACCACGAATATTCATATCCGTTTTCCGATAATTGATCCCAACTATGCAAAAATCATTTAAAGAACTATTATATGTAGAAATAGGAAGAGACATCTGTCTGCGCAAAAATATTTTTTAAATGCTTTTTTAAAGTCACTGTCTTGTCATTAAAGCACTCGTTTAAAATGAGTGCAAATTTAACCCCAATACTTCAAAAATGAAGAATTGATTTAATTATTTTGATGCTAAAAAGTACAAATTGCCAATTATTTATTGATTTACTGCTTTACTCCTGCGGTAAAAGATTCATTCATTTTTGTCCGGATTTTTTCCAATTTTGAACCACCTCATTTATCGCATTTAAAAGTGAAAGATCTCCTTCCGCATCGCCGAGTAATTGCCAGATCATTACACCTCCGGCGTTTTGTAATGCTAAACGGGTTTTCTTTGTTATGGTTGCCTGATTATTAAAATACATGATCATATTATCAGGCATTTGCAGTGTGTCTGAACGCAGCCGGTCCGGATAAAGTGAAACAATTTGTTTATAACTCATACTTACAACCGGCGAATCTATTGCACCAAAACCATATCCATAAAAGGGAAGTCCGAGCACGAGTTTTTCTTTTGGAATAGATCGTACTTTGTGCCAGTAATCCAAATCCTGTTGGGCCATCGAATAAGGGGAATGATCTCCTGCATTAGCAGGTTGCCAGGGTCCCGTCTGATCATAAGACATGATGTTTACAAAATCAAATTGCTGCAACCCTTTATCAGGAAGCTGATCTTTATAAGCTGTAGCAATTGCGGCGGTTATTAATTTTTTATGCGTTTTAAGAGCTGCCGCCAGTTCAATTATAAACGGCTGATAATTGCTATCAATATCACTTCCCTCCAGGTCCACATCAATGCCATCCAGATCATACCGTTTCACTAAAGAAACGAGGCTTTCGATAAATACCTTCCTGTTGTTGTCCTGCAATAAAAAATGATAATAGGGATGAGAACCGCCACCGGCAATAGATGCAAGCACCTTCACTTTTTTCTGGTGTGATTTTTTTATTAACGTATCAATGCGGAGATCCTGATTAAAATTTCCGGAAGAATCCGGATTGATAAAAGCAATATTGAGGTGATTTATTTTGTTTAAAAAAAGATAGGTTGAATCAGCATGTACGGTATCTCTTAATGCAGCATTCAAAAAATAATATCCTACTACTTTAAAAATTTTGAGCTTCTTTTTTTTCTGTGCAAAAGAGACAAATGAAATCATCAATAAAAAGAAAAACAAACATACCGGTTTCACTTTCATTTATTAAAATATTTAATGTTCAAATCTATTGGAAATCATTTGATAAAAATCATTTTCCTG
>DATILZ010000605.1:0-4854 GCA_035475995.1 Hanamia sp.
GATCAATGTTATCTGCCTCAGCCCAGGTAAGCGACTCCACGACCACCACCGTTCACAAGTATTATTACTATCCATCATCTAATGTTTATTTTGATGAGGCGACCGGAAACTATTGGTATAAAGACAACTCTTCGTCCAATTGGTCAGAAACACAAACTTTACCATCAACTATCACTATTGAGAAAACAACGCCACGATATTCAATAAATTACAATGGCACTGAACCGTGGAAAAATAATGCAGCCGATATAAAAAAATACAAAGTGAAAAAGAACGGAACCGTGAAAATGAAAACACAAAAAGATGCTGATCATTAAACGTGCTGATGATTAATTAAGAACTAAGCCTCGGTTTAAACGAGGCTTTTTTCAATCAGCTTCATGAGAAACTGATAAACGTACTTCTTATTTATTACAAAAATAACCTTCAAAAAATCAATTTCTAAAAACTCTTACTGCCCAAAAAGTTTTTTTACAAAGACCTTCCCTGCCTATTTCTCACTTTTAATATTATCATATTTTAAAATAATCTTTTGCTAATGAAAAATCTCAGCAAGCAAACATTTAAGGCGATTTTGTGTTTTTCATCATTCGTGTGATATAATTTATTGGGCGGTCGCAGCATCGCATTTTTCATTAAATTTGCACTTCCAAAATAGCAATAAATGAAAACTTCGAGTATTATCATTTTAGTGGTTATTGCAGCCGCCATTGGCGCATTGTTAATGTATTCTGTAGATTTTTCAACTTATGACACGATTGGTTCTGCTAAAGAAAAACAGGGGCAATATGTACATTTGATCGCCAAACTCGATAAGTCGAAACCTATACAGTATGATGCATTAAAAGATCCAAATTATCTTTCATTTTATGCTGTGGATAGCCTTGGTAGCAGCACCCAGGTTATTTATAGAAATACAAAGCCTCCGGAACTGGAACAAAGTGAGCGCGTGGTTTTGAAAGGGAAAATGGAAGGAAATGTTTTTGAATGCAATGACATTTTGCTCAAATGCCCATCGAAATATAAAGATGATAAAAAACAATTAGAAAAAACGGTTACACAATATTAAGACTGCATCATGACCTTTGAGAATGAACATTTACTACCCGGACAGGTAGGCCATTTTTTCGTTTTACTTGCTTTTGTCGCTTCTATCGTTTCCGCAATCTCGTATTTTACTGCTTCTAAAATCCACGCTGAAAACGAAAAGCAGTCATGGATTCGATTTGCACGTGGCGCTTTTTTTATCCAGGTATTTTCGCTTTTCGCAGTCTTTGCATGTATCTATTATATTTGTTCAAATCATTATTACGAATACCTGTACGTTTATAAACACGCTTCAAAAGAATTAGAGCCAAAGTATCTCCTGGCTTGTATTTGGGAAGGACAGGAAGGAAGTTTTCTATTATGGGCTTTATGGCATTGTGTGCTTGGTTCGGTTTTAATTTTTACGGCAAAAAAAAGAGAAGCTCCTGTAATGAGCCTGATAAATACAGCACAATTTTTCCTGATTTTGATGATATTGGGTTTATACATTTTTAATGTGCGTATAGGCAGCAGCCCCTTTGTACTTACCAGGAATGAACTGGCCGGCCCTATTTTTTCGCAGGCAAATTATCTCACTTTCATAAAAGATGGAATTGGGTTAAACCCGCTTTTGAGAAATTACTGGATGGTAATTCACCCACCAATTTTATTTTTAGGATTTGCAAGCACGGTCGTTCCAATTGCTTTTGCATATTCCTCTTTGGTTACAAAAGACTGGGGTGGCTGGGTAAAGGCTGCGCTGCCATGGACTTTGTTCAGCGCCTGTGTTTTGGGAACCGGCATTATGATGGGAGGAAAATGGGCTTATGAATCCCTTTCCTTTGGCGGATATTGGGCGTGGGATCCTGTAGAAAATGCGGCGTTTGTTCCGTGGCTGATTCTGGTAGCAGGATTACATTGCATGGCGATTTTTAATTCGACAAAAAATGCTTTAAGAGCTTCTTACCTGTTTATAATTCTCACTTATTTGTTCGTTCTCTATTCCACTTTTCTCACCAGAACCGGAATCCTTGGTGATACTTCTGTTCATTCATTTACCGAGGCAGGAACAGCAATGAATGTGCTCATTGGAATTTATGTAGTCGCTATTTCCCTGCCAGTATTTTATTTGTTTTTCAAGAATTATAAAAGCATTCCTTCTATCCAAAAAGAGGAAGATATGTCTTCAAGGGAATTCTGGATGTTTATAGGAGGTTTGATTCTTTTTCTTTCCGCGCTCTTTGTAATTTCCATCACTTCTTTGCCGGTTTATAATAAAATTTTTGGAACAAACTTAGCCGATCCGCCCGATCGTGAATTTGCTTATAATAAAGTGCTGGTGCTGGTAGCAGTGATCGTTGGATTGCTTACCGGCGTTTCCCAATTTTTAAGATATAAAAATACCGGGAAAAAATATTTAATTAAAAAAATTGCGTGGCCATTGGGAATTGCGCTTGTGGGTACAGGCCTGCTGATGATTTTTTATCCGGTAGATTATACACAAAAAGGTCCTGGTTTTTTAGTGGCTGTGAACCTTGCTTTATTTGCTTCTATTTTTTCTGTTCTGGCAAATGCATTTTATCTGAATTCTGTTTTAAAATGGAATTTAAAAGCAGGTGGTGCAGCCATTGCTCATCTTGGTTTTGCCCTGATGATTGGCGGGATGCTTATTTCTTCCGGCAATAAAAAAGTGATCAGCGACAATAGTAAAACAGGACTATTTATTCCATTTGCTAAAGATCCGACAGGAAGAGGAACAGAAAATCCGATGGAAAATCTGACACTTCTAAAAGATGTGCCTACCCGCATGGGAAAATATACAGTAACGTATGTAAATGATTCAGCATCAAATGAAAAAGACCGCACATTTTATAATTTACATTTTCAAAAAATTGACAGTTCAAGCGGAAAAATAGAAGAGGATTTTGTTTTATCTCCTGATGCATACCGGATGAAAGATAATAATCTCACTTCAAATCCGGGAACGAAACATTATTTGACACACGATATTTTCACGTATATTTCTACCATTTCTGTGCCCGATGCTTCGAAAGATACCGTCACTTTTAAACCGCATACCCTCGCTATCGGCGATTCAGTTTTTTATTCAAAAGGCTACTATGTTTTAAATAGCATTGAAAAAAATCCGGACAATGAAAGGTTTCATTTTTCCCCGTCAGATACGGCATTGGTAGCAGATATCACGGTTTATGGCCAAGACGGAACGAGCCACAAAGCTTATCCGGCATTGGTCATTCAAAACCAGGAATTAAATTTTATCAATGATACCGTTTTTGCTCAAAACCTGTATCTGAATTTTTCAGGAATTGCAGCAAATAAGAAATTTAAAATCAACTCAAAAGAAACAGATAAGCTGACTGAATTTATCACCCTCAAGGCCTATTATTTTCCATATATTAATTTGGTTTGGCTTGGTTTGGTTATTATGTCTTGTGGCTTTATTGTTTCTCTTGTAAACCGCGTGAGGGCGCCAAAAATGTATGCTTATTTATCAATAGGTTTGGTATTGGCTTTCTTGTTTTATTTGTTTCTTCTTGCAAATAATTAATGGTTTAACAAAAAGTGGGAGATCGTCCCACAGATTATTTTCATAAAACCTTTACAAAATATCCTTTGATTTTGATTTATTAAATTATAAATTTACAGGAGCAATGCGTACCAAACTTAAAATACCGCCATTAGTATTTTCTCTGACGATGATGGTATTTTTATTTACCATCTCTACTGCTAAAGCACAAACGCAACCTGCTCAACCGTCATTCGTACCTATTTTTGCACAGCATGGCGTTAATGATACAATCATCTGCTCGGCTGTAGTATATGAAGGTGATACCATAGAAGCAAAAATTCTTGCAGGAGTATATGTTTGGGGCAAAAGAAACGCGGCTGCGAGAGCAGAATGGACCAGATTAAGAAATGCGGTGTATGTTACTTATCCTTACGCAAAGCGTGCAGGCTGGGTGTTCAGTGATATCGAAAATCACATTGCTCATAATCCGAATAAACAGGAAGTAACACGGTATATAAACAGCCGGGAAAAAGAATTGAAAAAAGAATTCACAGAACCTTTAAAAAATTTATCCGTTTACCAGGGGAAAGTTTTGATGAAACTCATCAACCGTGAAACGGGTGGCACTAATTGTTATGATATCTTACGGGAACTAAAAGGTGGGTTCACTGCACGTTTCTGGCAAACGGTGGCTTTCGTTTTTGGCAGTGATCTTAAGCAACCTTATGATGCAAAAGGCAAAGACGCTGAAATTGAAAGTATTGTAAAAGAAGTGCAGCGGATGTATGGATATTCGGGCTAAAAGATTGCAATCAAAGGAATAATGCTCTTTCCTGTTTTGTGAAAATGCACTATAAACTCAGATCATATAATTCCGTCAGGTCTCTTTTCAGATGATATTGCAAGCAAGGAATTTAAACCTTAGTAATGAGCTACATTCTCTTTTCAAAAACCTTATTATTTTTGATTTTACTTCATAAAACAGATTTAAAAAATTCAAATTAAAATCTCGCAAGCAATTTAAAATTAACCATCCTCGGCGTTAACCGGTTCGGAATGGTGAAAATATCATTATTAAAGTCTTTTATCAACTGGTAGGAAATCACATTTGCACGATCAATCAGGTTAAAAATCTCAAGGCTTGCCCAGATATTTTCAAAACTTCTGAACGGCGAATGGCTGCGCCTCAATGATTTTTCGCTTAATAATAATGCACTGAAACCTATATCAACCCGGATATAGGGCTCAATAATAAGTGCGTTGCGATATCTCACGCTGTTCGGAATATTATAACTCAT
>DATILZ010000606.1:0-10273 GCA_035475995.1 Hanamia sp.
CATCTTATTCCGGGATTGGCACTGGATTTAAAATATGCAACGGAAGATAACTTTATGCATCAGAAGTTGTATGCCCCGGTTCGTACTACTTATCTTCGAAAGCCGGCTGCAGACTCATTGAAAAAGGTAGTTGAAGAATTAAAAAAGGAAGGTATGGGAATTAAAATTTTTGATGCTTATCGTCCTTATTCAGTTACAGAAAAAATGTGGGAAAAAGTGAAGGATGACCGTTACGCTGCCGATCCGGCAAAAGGAAGCGGCCACAATCGCGGAACTGCTGTTGATCTTACCCTGATTGATTTGAAAACAAAAAGAGAATTGCCAATGGGAACCGGTTTTGATAATTTTAGCGATACCGCACATATTGATTTTACCCATCTTGCATCAGATGTTTTGAACAACCGCTATGTGCTTAGAAAAGTAATGGAGAAATACGGATTTATCCAGTTGAGCACTGAATGGTGGCATTACTACCTCCCCAATTCTTCATTTTATGAATTGCTCGATTTGTCTTTTTCTGATCTGAGAAAAATGTAAATCATGTAATCAGTGGCAAAAAAATGAGTAATATAACATTAGCATTTTAATGCCACTTTCAGCTTTTCAATCATCAGCATCGTCGCCGGGCAATATTCGATATTTTGTTTGTGAATGTATAAATAATCTGTTGCCGGCCTTTTATGAAAATGAGGAAAATCAGCGCAATCGACGGGACGCACTTCATAAATGCTGCACATATTTGTTGTCAAATCAAGAAACTGGCAAGGCTGCGATTTATTCATCCAATCGTTGTTTCTTTTATCACGGTATAACCACTTTTCTTTGAAATCTTTTGGCTTCATGCCCAGATAGGAAGAAATTCTTTTTATATCCTCCGCTGTATAAGTCGGGCTCATTACTTTGCAGCAATTAGCACAACTCAGACAACTAACCTCCGGCCACACTTCTTTTTCAGTTTTATCCAGAATTTCATGCAAATTTTGCGGGGGATTGTTTTCAAGCCTTGTAATAAAATATCTGAATGATTTGCGGTTGAGATCAAATTTCTTTTTTAATGTTTTTAAATAGATGGTCTCCATAGGGAAAGGGAATGTTAGAGATAAAGAATTGTTTTCAAAAAATAAAAGTAGCGATTATTTTATTTTAATTTCACCAATAATTTTCGCTGCTGCAAAGGTATATTTCGACGGGAACAGATGAGTTTAATTTAGTGGGAATATATATTAATGTTTGATTGGTCAGACGATACCGGCAAAGAGCAGTGAAACAACAAATACTCTTGTTTCTTAAATAATGAACATGTGGGAAGCGTATAAAAAAGGATTTAAAGCATATTTGCAGCTGGAGAAATCTTTATCCGAAAATTCTGTAGAAGCTTATGTTCATGATATTGAAAAGTTCACGCAATTCCTTTCGGTAAAAAATATTGAAATGAATCCAAAGGAAATTGAACTCATGCACATGGAAGATTTTTTAAAATGGATCAATGAATTAGGCATGACACCTGCATCACAGGCGAGGATCGTTTCAGGATTGAGAAGTTTTTATAAATTTTGTATTCAGGAACAGATTTCACAAACTGATCCAACTACTTTATTGGAAGCGCCCAAACTCGGCAAACATCTTCCTGATACGCTGAGTTATCCTGAAATTGAACAGATTATTTCTAGCATTGATGTGAGTACACCGGAAGGCGGCAGGAATAAAGCAATCGTTGAAACGCTGTACAGTTGCGGCTTGCGGGTATCTGAACTGGTTAATTTAAAACTTTCCTGTCTTTATTTTTCAGCTGGATATGTACGCATTACCGGAAAAGGAGATAAAGAACGGCTGGTGCCAATCGGCGATTCCGCCATAAAATATATCAATCTTTATTGTGAAAATATTCGTGTACACGTGCCCGTTATACCCGGAAATGAAGATGTCGTTTTTTTAAACCGGAGGGGAAGAAAACTTTCGCGGGTAATGGTATTTATGATCATCAAAGAAGCGGCAAAAAAAGCATCAATTACCAAAAATATTTCGCCACATACTTTCCGTCATTCCTTTGCAACTCACCTGGTAGAAGGTGGTGCAGACTTGCGCGCCGTGCAGGAAATGCTTGGCCATGAAAGCATTACCACCACAGAAATTTATACACATCTGAACAGGGAATATCTAAGAGATACATTGCAACAGTTTCATCCGGCGTTTCATAAATAATGTGATGATGTGCTAATGTGATTAGATTACTAGAAAATTAAAATCAGGATATTTCTTTGTTTCCTGAAAGAATGGTAAAATTGATTGGCAATACCCAAACGTCAATCCTCATTTCATATCCCAAACCTGACCTCACACCTGATACCCCATACCTCATACCTCAAACCTGATACCTCATACCTCACACTACATCTACATATTTCTCCTGTATTGCCCTCCCACTTCATAAAGTGCGTGTGTGATCTCCCCGAGTGAACAATATTTTACCGTCTCCATTAATTCGGCAAATAAATTTCCATTGTTTACAGCCACATCCTGCAAACGCTTCAACATTTCTGCACTTTTATCTTTATGCAACTCTTGAAATTGTTGTACATTTTTTATCTGCCGGTCTTTTTCTTCTTTAGTACTTCTGATCACTTCTGCAGGAAGAATCGTTGGTGAACCTTCTTTGTTTAAAAATGTGTTCACGCCGACAATCGGAAGTTCACCATTTGTTTTTAATGATTCATAATACAAACTTTCTTCCTGGATCTTGTTTCTCTGGTACATTCTTTCCATGGCCCCAAGCACGCCGCCCCTGTCTGAAATCCTGTTGAATTCGGCCATCACAGCCTCTTCTACCAAATCGGTTAATTCTTCAATCAGAAAACTTCCCTGGTTGGGATTTTCATTTTTTGCGGTTCCTAATTCACGATTAATAATTAATTGAATTGCCATTGCGCGTCGTACACTTTCTTCTGTTGGCGTGGTGATGGCTTCATCATAAGCATTTGTATGAAGGCTATTGCAGTTGTCATAGATCGCATATAATGCCTGCAATGTGGTACGAATATCATTGAAGTCAATTTCCTGCGCATGCAAACTTCTGCCGCTTGTCTGAATATGATATTTCAACATCTGCGAACGTGAATTTGCATGATATTTATACTTCATTGCTTTCGCCCAGATCCTTCGTGCTACTCTTCCGATCACACTGTATTCAGCATCCATTCCATTACTAAAAAAGAAAGAAAGATTGTGAGCAAAATCATCAATCTTCATTCCGCGGCTCATGTAATATTCAACATAAGTAAAGCCATTAGAAAGCGTGAAGGCAAGCTGTGTGATAGGATTGGCGCCTGCTTCAGCGATATGGTAGCCGCTGATAGAAACAGAATAAAAATTGCGCACATTATTCTGAATAAAATATTCCTGCATGTCACCCATTAATTTCAAAGCAAATTCTGTAGAAAAAATGCAAGTGTTTTGTGCCTGATCTTCTTTTAAAATATCTGCCTGAACCGTACCACGAACAGAAGACAAGGTCTTTGCTTTCATCTCTTCATAAATATTTTTCTCTAAAACATCTTCTCCTGATAATCCTAATAATCTTAATCCAAGGCCATTGTTTCCTTTCGGCAATTCTCCAACCAGATCTCCTTTTTCAGCGTAAACCGGTTCATCATTGATACCAATGTATTTTGGAAGATCGGCAAGATTATATTTTGATTCAATAATTTCGTTTACTCTTTCCCGCAAATTATTTTCAATAATATATTTTTCACATTGCTGATCAATGGCAGCGTTTAAAAAGAAAGCCAGTAACATCGGTGCAGGACCATTGATCGTCATGCTTACAGATGTTTTTGGGTCGCAAAGATCAAAGCCACTGTATAACTTTTTAGCATCGTCCACACTTGCAACACTTACACCACTGTTGCCTACTTTTCCATAAATATCCGGACGTGTTGCAGGATCTTCGCCATAAAGTGTAACGCTGTCAAATGCAGTGCTGAGGCGCTTTGCAGGCTGACCAAGACTAACATAATGAAATCTTCTGTTCGTTCTTTCAGGTCCGCCTTCCCCGGCAAACATTCTTGTCGGATCTTCCTCTGCACGCTTTAAAGGAAATACGCCTGCTGTATATGGAAATTTTCCGGGGAAATTTTCCTGCAATTGCCATGATAAAATATCACCCCAATCTTTAAACTTTGGAACAGCGATTTTAGGAATTTTTGTGTGAGAAAGAGACTCAAAAAACAAAGGTTGTTTGATCACTTTTCCCCTTACGTGATATTCAAAAAAATCTTTTTGATAAAGCGATTTAGTCTCTTCCCATTCATCCAATAATTTTTTTGGTAAAGGCAGTAATTCTTTTTCTATCTCTGCTTTTCTTTCCTCCAATACTTTTATAAGCAAAGTATTTTTTTCGGAACCGGCTTTAGAGTTTTTGTTGAAATTATTTATCGTTCCGCTCAGTTGATAAAGCTGTGTTGCAATATCAGATTGCTGTTCAGTCATTTTATTATACCGTTCAATCTCTTCTGTTATCTCTGCGAGATAGCGAACGCGCTTTGGAGGAATGATAGAATGACTATAACTTTCACTTCTTGCCGGAGCTTCATATTTCTTCCAATCAGTTCCGGTCTTTTTATTTACTTCCTCAATAATTTTATTAAACAATTCATTGCAACCAGGATCATTAAATGTAGAAGCAACCGTGCCGATTACCGGTAATTCATCATCCTTTGCAGTCCATAAATTATGATTGCGTTTGTATTGTTTTTTTACATCGTGCAATGCATCCAAAGCACCGGCTTTATCAAATTTATTGATACAAACAATATCTGCATAGTCGAGCATATTGATCTTCTCAAGCTGAGACGCAGCGCCATATTCAGGAGTCATTACGTACATGCTTACATCGCAAAAATCAAGAATCGAAGCATCACTTTGACCGACACCAGCGCTTTCTAAAATAATAAAATCATAGCCAGCCATTTTGCAAACATCAATTGCTTCCTGCACATAATTGCTTAATGCTTTGTCATTTTCACGTGTTGCCAGCGAACGCATATAAGCCCGTGGATTGTGAATGGAATTCATGCGAATACGATCTCCCAATAATGCTCCACCTGTTTTTTTCCTCGAAGGATCTACAGAAATAACAGCAATGGTTTTATCAGGATAATTTTTTAAAAAACGCCGAACGATCTCATCAGTAACAGAAGATTTTCCGGCACCGCCTGTTCCTGTAATACCGAGAACGGGTGCTGTTTTCGTTCCAATATTTTCTTTTTCCAATGCTTTAATTTCTTCCCCTTCTTCAGCATGAGTAATTGAAGTGGCAACCAACTTTATATCTTTCCATTCATCCAAAACAAAATGCCCATTGCCATTCAGTTTTGCAGGGAATTTTCCATTTTTTTTATCAGACGCTTTTTCTACAACTTCCCCGATCATTCCTTCCAATCCTAATTTTCTTCCATCATCAGGCGAATAAATTTTAGTAATTCCGTAATCTTCCAGTTCGGCAATTTCGGAAGGTAAAATGGTACCGCCGCCGCCGCCAAAAATTTTGATGTGCCCGTAACCATTTTGATCCAGCAGATCTTTCATGTATTTAAAAAACTCAATGTGGCCGCCCTGGTAGCTGGTTATAGCAATAGCATTGGCATCTTCTTCAATCGCACATTCCACAATTTCATGAACGCTTCGATTGTGTCCAAGATGAATGATTTCTGCGCCTTTGCTTTGCATGATTCTGCGCATAATATTAATGGCAGCATCATGTCCATCAAACAATGAAGCAGCAGTTACGATTCTGACTTTATGATTTTTTTTACCGGGCATAATTTGATTTTATTCAATAAACAGGATTTGTAAATCCGATTTGTAAAATTACAACTAAAGAAAGGGAAAATAAATTAACTGAGTTTAAAAATTGATGAAATTGAGAGACTGTTTTAAATTGTATTTTAAAAGGAGGTTTTGTAATTTCCTTTGACTGAACATGAAACCTACAGTGAATCAACAAATAACACGGATTTTTATTTAGGAAGTGTCTTAAAAGGAAATTTCATTACGAGCAGTTCAACTTTCAATATTTTAATTTTATCCATTTTCATTTCCGGGATACGCAATTATCCTATCAAATCAACTATGTAAAAAAAGTGTTGCCCTGAATACCCAAATAAAAAGATGAAGCCCTTGTCGTATTCATTTGATTTAACCCGGATTGATACTTATTTTCCAAAATCGTCGCCAGTTTACTTTGACCAGGAGCGGAAGTGGCACAAGTTTTAATGATTTTTAAAAAAAAGAAGCTAAAATAATTTTTATGATAGCGATGAATTACCGTGGCCCTTTCAGGGTTCGTGCACAACAAAAACTAATACCGGAAATAGAACATCCTGAAGATGTAATTGTGAAGGTGGATCGTGCCTGTATTTGTGGTTCGGACCTTCATATTTATCATGGGCTGGTTCCTGATACCCGCGTAGGTACTACATTCGGACACGAATTTATAGGGGAAGTAGTAGAAAAGGGTGCTAACGTTCGTCAATTAAAAATTGGAGATAAGATCCTGATTCCGTTTAATATTTCATGTGGAAGATGTGCTTTTTGTAAACAGGGACTTTATAGTAATTGCCACGAATCAAACCCGGAAGCCACAGCAGCCGGTGGCATCTTTGGCTATTCGCATACCTGTGGAGGATTTGATGGGGGGCAGGCAGAATATGCGCGTGTGCCTTATGCAGAAGTAGGCCCAATGATAATCCCACCCGATATTCATCCCGATGATGCAGTGTTGCTGACAGATGTTTTCCCTACAGGTTACCAGGCTGCCGAAATGGGAGGAATAAAGAAGGGCGATACGGTGGTGGTGTTTGGCGCCGGCCCTATTGGCATCATGGCGGCAAGATGTGCGTGGTTTTTTGGCGCGGCAAGGGTGATCATTATTGACAGGATCGAATACAGGCTCGAATTTGCAAGAAACTTTTCTCATTGTGAAGCTTACAATTTTGAATCTTTGGAAGACCCGGTTTTATTCATTAAAAAAACGACAGAATATTTCGGTGCAGATGTATGTATCGACGCCGTTGGTTGTGAAGCTGCCGGAAGCGCCTTGCAATGGATCACGGGAAGGGTTTTAATGATGCAGGCAGGTTCGGCAACAGCACTCCATTGGGCAATTAATTCTGTAAAAAAAGGGGGTATTGTTTCTATAGTAGGTGTATATGGCCCTACAGATAACCTGGTTCCGATCGGTAATGTATTAAACAAAGGGATCACCATCCGTGCCGACCAATGTTCAGTGAAACGGCTGCTTCCCAGGATGATCCATCACATCAGGGAAGGATACATTGAACCCAGAAAAATCATTACACATCATATTCCATTGAAAGAAGTTTCAGAGGCCTATCACATTTTTTCAGCAAAATTAGATAACTGTATCAAAACGGTACTTATCCCTTAAAAAAACACCATGGAAAATACAATCAATAATTACCAGGATATTAAAGGTTGGGGCGTAGATGCTGATCCCAATGACAATCCCAATTACCCGATAAAACAGTATAATGGCGATGACCATCAAAGACTCGATTGGGCAAGGCCGCCGTTGCAACCGGTCTCTGTTGAAATATTAGAATCTGTAGAACAAGCGCGAATGCCGGCGGTTTTTGGAACTACTCTCCCACCGAGTGGATTAAGCGGTAAACTGCGCAGGTATGCTTTTAAATATGATGAATCTGAATACGCGCACTGGCTCAATTTATTATTGGCCGACAGGATTAACGTGATAGAAGGAGTTTTGCATGATCTGAGCCGCTTTCATATTCCAAACATTTTTTCTGAAAGGGGAATGAAAGCCGACTGGAAGTACAACCGGAAAGAGCTGGTATCGAAAATGATCGTGGCGGCGTCTGTTACAACAATGATCGTTTTTTGGATGAAAAAGAAAAATGAGAAAAACCGGTAATTGCCAAGAGTTACCTTTATCAAAAAGCTTATTATCACTTGTAAACATTTATCAAATGACTGGTAATGGAAGCTGGAATATTGGAGAATAAAAGGCTTACAGAAAGGACAGGAATAAAGATTTTTTTACGAAAAGATTTGAAAGCCAGCTCATTCCTTATATCGATTGTGCAACCATTGCCTAAGCGACTTTTTTTACCTGCGCCAGAACAATTATCCATGTTAGCAGCAGTAATGTGTGAATGATGCCATCTGAAAGATAAATAGCAGAGATTATATTTTTGTGAACATAATAAAAATCAATTGCAGCAAGGGATATACAACAACAAATGGCGAGAATAGCCAGCGGCAGCCAATGAGATCTCACAAGCAATCCTGCAACAAAAGAAAAGGAAATTGACATCAACAAAACCGCTACAGTTTTTACCAGCCATATATCGGTTTTAGGGCCTGTTACTTTCATAAAAGATCCGATATCTGCCAGTGGCCAGATGCCGGTCAGAAAATAATAAAGAGATTGCACCCAAAGAGTGATGCGGAATAATTTCATTTTTAAGAATGTTTCACTGCTGATGAAGATAACTAATCCTCACCCACATCGTGTCCACGCTGTTTTACTAATTTATTATAAATTCCAAAAAGCAGGAAAGGCGCGGCCCATTGTCCGATAAATAAACTGGTATGCTTTTTTCCGGAAATCTGGAAAGCAAGTGAAACGGCCATGATTGCCAGCGCATCCCATAAATACATATCTGAGGGAACTTTGGCAGTCAAATCTTCAATTTTTTTAGTAACCTTTCCTTCTTCATGTAATGATGTGTTTGAGCTTTGCATAAAAGTGTTTTTAAGCATTATAAAAAAAGAAGAAAAATCAACATTCGTGCCATTGCAGTTCAATACAGAAGAGCAACTAATAAAGGGAATTCAAATTTTATTTTAAAGCCAGGAGAAATGAAAAGTGACGAGGCTATAGTATTTTAGCCATGCCTGATAACCAAAGAGTCATTTTTATCATTGATATTAACCAATCTGATAATTATAGGCTTACTAATAGTATCTACTTTGCCTGAATAAGAAAAACCGGCATGTGGCCCGTTATCGTTACCTCCATTTTCGGCGTTGGTAAGATATTGGAGTTTTACACTTATACTTTGAAAGCTTCCTTTTATTTTAAACTCATCAGAACCATTATCCTCATGTCCGAGTAATGTTCCGGTTGCTTTGCTGCTATCAGTTACAGTTGGGCTAAGAAAAAAGAAACTATTCAGATCCGGGCCTTTTATTTCTGCCCAATTGTTGGAGAAATCGGGGATATAAAGATCACTAAAAGTGTCATCCGGAGAGTCCTTATTACAACCTGTAAATAGTAATAACAATAATGCTATTAAAGCAGATTGTTTAAAAAAGTGTTTCATAAAAGGGGTTTAAATTGTTAAGAAAAAGGTTTAGTTATTAAGGATCTGCCTTTCCTCCTGCAGCTTGCCAATAATGTATCCTGTTTTATTTTCCAGTACCACTAAATTATTATCGAGAATGGGCGTAATGGAATTAAGTGTAGCGATTATCTGATCTTTTAAATCCTTTCTTTTTTTCTTATTTTTTTCGTGCATATACATATTTGCTCTCTGGATAAACAATGTATTTAAAGCCAGGATGTTTGTTCTGTGAATATCATTAATGGCATAATCAAACACATTGTGAAATCCGCTTGCTAATTCAGGACTCCCCCAATAAGTTGCCACCGCCTTTTCATATTCATTGTTATAGGTGTTCAAATCATTGTAACTATTATTGTAAACCTTTATTGCAGAATCAAACAAAAAGAAAGACTTAGGATTGTCTAAAGAAAAAGCAAGCATATTTTTAAAAATATCGCGGATGTCTTTGGCCTCGTTTAAGTATCCTTCGAGGGAAGCAGATATCAGGTTAAAGTATTTATCCCTGCCGGCCAGAATTTCTGAAGCTTTTCTCAGATCATCGTTTGTAATTTTAAATTTCTGACTTACCACTTTCAGAACCGAATCTATTTCTCCCTGCATTTTTACACTCGCTTTGGTATTTTTTGAAATAGCATCACTAATATTTATGTTCTTTTTATCCAACATTTTTACCAGGGTATTATATGCCTTTTCAGTTTCGGATTTCTTATGCAAAACGATCGTGGTTATAAATTTCGGATCTTCAGGAAATCCGATGGTTTTAGGGCTTATTACTGCATAATTGGAATCGCGCAAAGAAATTAATACGGTATTGGTACCATTTTCACGGATAAAAAATACTATGCCTGAACTGTTCGCTTTTACTTCATGGCCATTAAAAGCTAACT
>DATILZ010000607.1:0-5091 GCA_035475995.1 Hanamia sp.
CAAGTGCACTACTGATTGTGTTATATTTCCCGGCATGTTTCATCGGTGTAATGAATTCTGTAAATACATAACCATCCGGTGTTTTTTCTAAATGTTTTCTGAATGACCACCAGCGATAATAATATATCTTTTCCAGGGTCGTATCCGGGCAATCAAAAAGCGGAATATTTTTAGCGAGCCAGCCAAATGCATCTTTATTTGGAACATAATTTTTTACCCCTTCAGTGTCTATAGAATTGAAATAGCCAACATAGGATTTCAATTTAGCTGTGCTCAATATAAATTGTTGAGACGATTGTGCGAAGCTTGTATTTCCTAAAAAAAACAGGATGGTTATGTTGATAACTACAAAGCCGAAAAATTTCTTCATTTTTTAAAATACATTTTTTAAAATACAAAAATTTAAAGTCCGAAACAGGCAATGATAACTATTTCTCCTTATTCAAATAACCAATCCAATTCTTCCTTTACTCCTGATTGAGAAAGCCCGGTATCGTAGGAACGTGTTAATTTATTATCATCAACGAAACCCAAAATAAGTACTGCTCCTTTCGGCAAATCAAGTGTATTTGTACCTGCTTTAAAAGAAAAAGTATGAATGTTCACTGCTGGCATCCCTGATATGATCAATGCATTGGCAATTTTCGTTTGTGCCTGGCCGTAATCATTTGCGCTTGCATCATTTTCCAAAGTAGGCGGCTGAAGATATTCAGGATTTTGAGTATTGAAATAACCCACCAAAACCTTTACCGGTTTCGCATTTGAAAATTCAAGATGCGTGCCCTCCTTTAATTGTTTCACTCTTGAAAATTTCAAGCCTTGCAGTTGCTTTAATTCTTCAGCAAAATTTTTGATATAAGTGCTGGTATCGCTAAACAATTCCTTGCCGGTATTTATTGAATAATATCCATCGGGTTTTGTTATTAAAGTTACTGCTGCATTCTGTAGCAGCTCTATTTTTTTTACTTCTGTTTTTGATTTTGGCGCCTTCAGAGAATCAATATTCTTTTTGAAAGAAACAAGTTCGTTTTCATACACCGGCAACATTTCTGTCCAGGTTTTAAAATTTCCATCGGCACCGCTAACAGGAATTTTTCTTTGTTTTGTTTGCATGCTGTTCGCATACAGGTAAGTATCTTTTGTTAACGCAGCTAATTTTTTATACCAGTCTAAACTTTTCTCTAAGTGCGGCAATGCTTTTTGGAGATCAGCAATATCATTCGAATATTTATATCGTAAAACAGATAAAGCAGCTTCAGCTTTCTCAGCATAACTATTGGCAAGCGCATTATAAATGTGCATGTCGTTTTTAATCCTTTCAAACTCCTTTTTATCTTTTGTAATTAAAGGTGAGGCGTGCTCAATCGCATCCACAGCCTTTTGTCCGTGAACTTTTACTTCTTTAATTATTTCAACAGGTGTTTCTCCTATATGTTTTTCATGTTTAAATTCCTTTTCTGCATATTCCGTTAACATCTCTCCTTCCGGGGCTTCAGAGTTATACAATAAAGTAAATAAACCATAACGATAGGGATTGATGAGTTCAGTCATCAGCATTCCTAAAGATAATGTCTGCCGGTTGCCATCGGTGATACCAAATCGCCTTAATAACTTCGGCGCAATTTCTCCCGACTGTTCAAACGCCTGCAGAATATTTTTTCCGGCGGAAAGACCAGTTCCATATTTATTGGCGAGAAGACCGGCCCAATAATTCACTTCGTTATTTCTGACACGATGGCAATTCCATGCATAACGTGCCCACGCTTTATACCACATCCAGTCGCGGTCAATTTGCAACAGGCGCGGATTTGTTTTGTCAGCTGTATAAGGCCAGTCCCAATAGGAAGCCTGAGGATAAACATGCAATCCATTTGCATGATAAATGTTATGCATGGCTAAAACGCACTTCTGTATAAAATCATCGGCCGCATAACGAAACGGTTCAAGGTTTGCCAAAATGTGAACGTTTTCAATTTGCACGGTTCCTATACTGCTTAATTTTCGATGAAGCTCAGCCCAGCTGCCACGAGGCTCATATGTGGTAAGCGCTTCGCCATTGTATTTCGCCATCGTATATAAATTCTTATAAAGCGGAAGCGCTTCTTTCATCACCGATGGCGCATCTGTGTCGTGCGCTCTTAAAACTATTGGCGGTTCTTGTTTTTTACCCAGAGCTTTAAGACCATCTTTCACCCCCGGAATAATCGTTTTAGTAAACCAATCTATATCATCCTGGCCAACCCCTTCCATTGCCTCGCCTAAGGTAACCAGCAATCCAACATTTGGATATTTCTCTACAAAAGCCGCAATTGATTTTCTTGTATAATCAGCAATTAAAGGTGTGATGTGCCGGTTACGGTCCTGTGTTTTAATATGATTTTTTTCAGCAAATGGTTTCGAAACAATGATGTTATAAAACATTTGAATAACCCAGATGCCGCGCTTATCAGCTTCCTTTGTCAGAAATTGATACATCTCTTCATTCTTTTTAAAAGTGGCATCATCCACTTCTAAGGCGTAAGGATAATCTTTCAATTTAACCAGTGAAGCAAAAGGATGGCCGTTCCATAGATACAAGGAGTTTAACCGGTTTTCAACCATTGAATCCAAAAATTTTATCCAAAGCGCCTTATTATAAAACCAGGGAAAATTTTTAGGGGTATAAGGATATTCATATACACCCCTGCCGGGCAATAAGGTAGATTTTTGAAGACCAATACAAGTGCCGCGAAGAACCATTTCCGGCTGGTCGGTAATGGAAATAGGCAAAGTAAATTTTCCTGTTGCCTTTATTCTATCCGCTAATTCCATACAGCCGTACAATACGCCGGAATTGTCTGCGCCGGCAATAATTGTATTATTATTTTTTCCTGATTTGATAGAAAATCCTTCTTTACCCGGCTTCTCTGTGAAACTTATATTCATTAAGCCCGCTGCTTTATTCAATAAAGCATCATTTTCTTTTCCAACAATTACCAGGTTTTTTGTCGATGAATTAATTTTGCCGGGAGGCAATGTATGAACTGTGTAACCTGCATTTGTCAATGCATCTGATAGTTTCCCGACTCCAAAATTTATCCGGTTATTAGTTAAAGATGTTACCGCAATACACACGCTTTTTCTTACTGGTTCAATTTTCGTTTGTGCATTCAAAGAAGAAGTTTGTACACACGAAAAAATTAATAACAGGGGTAAAAGTAAGCGCGATAGGTTCATAATTCTTTAAGTCTAAGGATACATATGTTCAACCACATTCCGGCAATCAAGCTCAATTCTGCAAATAATTCTCCTCTTTTAAAAGTGTTTTACCTTAATAAATTTCTTTAAGAATTTCGCGAATGAAAGTTAAAAAAGGGAGTCATGGTAAAAACCAAACTCCGTGTTGCTTGTATTATGAGAAACTTTTATTCAGTTTAAAGTAAAATGATATTTTGTAAATTGGAAAACCGCAACCTTTGGTCAAATTGTTTTTGAAATCCGGAAAAATGCAATTTGTCTATTTAAAAAATAACCGAGTAAAGCTAAGAGAAGCCCTATTTACCAGGAATGTATTATTTCACTATGTTAATGGATTATCCTTTAATTTTTTTAGCTGGCCCAAAAATCATGCACCCATAACTTTTAAAAACAAATAGTACATTCGTATTATTTGCCACTATAAATGTTTTACCAACCCTTGAAAACTTTTAGCTCTTTTCTTTTGATACTGCCTGTATTATTTTTGACATCGGTTATCCATGCACAATCACTCCCTGCGGCTGCTTTAAATAACTATAATATTAACTGGGATAGTCAAAGTTTAAACTCCGGCGCATCCATGCCTTGCGGAGGCGGCGATATTGGTTTAAATGTATGGGTGGAAAACAGTGACCTGCTATTTTACATGGCGCAAAGCGGCACTTTCGATGAAAATAATGCCCTTTTGAAATTAGGAAGGGTCAGGGTGCATCTGACTCCAAATCCTTTATCAGATGGCAATTTCAGGCAGCAACTGCGGATTCTTGATGGCAGTATTTATATAACGGATAAGGATGCTAAGGAACTGGCCACCATTCATGTCTGGGTGGAAGTGTTTCGTCCTGTAATCCATATAGAAATTGACAGCCGCCAAAAGATAAAAGTGATAGCTACTTATGAAAGCTGGAGAACAAACGATCATATCGTAAGGGGCAAAGAAAACAATGAGAACTCCTACAAATTTGCACCCCAGCAAATTACAAAAGTATATAAAGATCACATTAACTTTCAAAAGGATAAGGTTGTCTTTTACCATCGCAATAAAGACACTACCATATTTGATGTAACTGTAAAACAGCAGAAGCTGGAAAGTGTAAAAAACCGCTTATTCGATCCCTTAAAACAATTAACCTTCGGCGGTTTTCTGGAAGGCGCCGGTTTTCAGCCTGACGGGATGGATAGTGGCAGCTATTTACAAACCCCATTTGTCGGTTTCCGGCTCAAAAGTAAAAACTATACCCATCATATCCGCCTTTTAATTGGACTGAATGCAGGACAATATCCTGATCTGGCTTCATGGCATAATCAGCTTACAGTATTGGAATCTCAATGTAGGCAGGATACAAAAGCTACCTGGCAGAAAAACCAGGCCTGGTGGAAGAATTTCTGGAACCGGAGTTTTATCATTATTGATCCTCAAAAAAGTAAGGTCAATGATACTCCCTGGCTGGCTGCGAGAAATTATCAGTTATTCAGATATATGCTGGCCTGCAATGCGTATGGCAGTTACCCGACGAAATTTAATGGAGGCCTGTTCACTTTTGATCCTGTATTGATAGACAGCAGTTTTCATTTTACGCCGGATTTCAGAAATTGGGGCGGCGGAACATTCACGCAACAAAATCAACGTTTGGTATATTATCCCATGTTAAAAAGTGGGGATTATGATATGATGGAGGCTGCCTTTCAATTCTACAAGCGGCTGCTGCCTGCAGCAACACTAAGAACCAAAGTATATTGGAATCATGATGGCGCCAGCTTTACCGAGCAATTAGAAAACTTCGGATTGCCGAATGCCAGCGAATACGGATGGAAAAGGCCAAAGGATTATGATCCTGGCATGCAGTATAATGC